>PKTQ01000231.1 GCA_002869085.1 Hyphomicrobiales bacterium
GGCGCCGATGGCGTGGGCGCCCTGGATATGGCTGTTGTCATAGGTCTCAATCCGCTCCGGCGGCGCATCGAGGTCGAACAGGGTCTGCACCCCGTCGAGCAATTTGCGCTGGGTGGCCGATTCGGACAGGCGTCTGGCCAGCGCGTCCTCGGCGTTCTTGGTCACATATTGCACCAGTTCATGCTTCTCGCCCCGGCGCGGGGTGATGAGCTTTACCTTGCGTCCGGCCTTCAGGCTCAGCGCCTCGGCGATCAGCTCCGCATCCGGGGGCTGGTGCGACATCAGCACCAGTTTCGGGCACGGCTTGCCGTCATAGAACTGGGCCAGGAACGCATTCAGAATCTCATCCGCGCCATGCTCCCGGGCCACGCGCGGAAAATAGGCCCGATTGCCCCAGTTCTGATGGGCGCGGAAGAAGAACACCTGCACGCAGGCCTGACCGCCGCTGATCGCCACCCCGAACACATCGGCTTCCTTGATGGAGCGCGGATTGATGCCCTGATGCGCCTGAATATGGGTCAGCGCCGCCAGCCGGTCCCGGTAGATCGCCGCCTGCTCATATTCGGTGGCGGCGCTCGCCGCCTCCATCGCCTTGGCCAATTGCTCCTTGATGCGAAAGCTCTTGCCGGACAGGAAGGCCCGCGCCTGGGCCACCAGCCGGTCATAATCGCGGAGCGAGATTTCCCCGGTGCAGGGCGCGGCGCAGCGCTTGATCTGATAGAGCAGGCAGGGCCGGGTGCGGCTCTGATAGACCGCGTCGGTGCAGGAGCGCAGCAGGAAGATGCGCTGCAGGGTATTGAGGGTGCGGTTGACCGAGCCGGCCGAGGCGAAGGGGCCGAAATAATCCCCCGCGATGCGCTGCGCCCCGCGATGCTTCATCAGCCGCACCGCCTCATGGGCTTTCGACAGCAGAATATAGGGAAACGACTTGTCGTCCCGCATCAGCACATTGAACGGCGGCTTGTAGCGCTTGATCAGATTGGCTTCCAGCAGCAGCGCTTCGGATTCGCTCGGCGTGGTCACGAATTCCATCCCCGCCGTGGCGGTGATCATATTGGCGATGCGGTTGCTGTGGCCGTGCAGGCGGGTATAGCTCGACACCCGGTTTTTCAGATTGCGCGCCTTGCCCACATAGAGCACCTCGCCGCGCCCATCCAGCATGCGATAGACCCCCGGCGTCGAGGGCAGGGTGCGCATATGGAAACGGATCAGCTCCGGCCCCTTCAGCGGCTTTTGTTGCGATTCATTCTCGGTGTTCGTCGTCATGGGCCCCGTGCTGATATGTCCGGCCCCGGCCCGCAAATGGCCGTGCCGGCTTCGGGCGCTATAGCTCAGGCATTGGTGCCGCGCGCCCGTTCGATTTCGATGCCGACGCTGGCCGCATCGACAAAGGCATCCGGTTTTTCGATGCGGATGCGCGCCCCGTGCACATGCGGGTTTTCCAGAATGCCGGCGGCGATTTTTTCCGCCAGGGTTTCGACCAGATTGACATGGCCGCTGTCCACAATCGCCTTGATGGCGTTGACCACCTTTTCATAGCAGACCACATTGCTGATTTCGTCCGCATGGTCGGGGCCGGTGTCGGTGACGCTGAGATCCACATTGATGATCAGTTGTTGCGGCGCCTTTTTCTCATGATCGTGAATGCCGATCAGCGCCTTGACCACCAGGTCGCGCACAAAGACATGCCGCGTCGCGGTGGCGGCGTCCGCCAGCACATGCGGCAGCTTGACAACGGTGTTTTCCATCTCGCAATCCTAGTTCAGGCTGTGAATCTCATAGGGACAATCGAGCGAAAAGGCCGGCACCTCGACCTGGAAGGGCTCGCCGTCTTCGTCATGCATCACATAATGCCCGCGCATGATCCCCGAAGCGGTGCTGAGCGGCGTGCCGCTGGTATATTCGAACTCGTCGCCCGGATCGAGCACCGGTTGCTCGCCGACCACCCCCTGGCCCCGCACTTCCTGAACCTGGCCGATGGCGTCGGTGATGTGCCAGTAGCGGCTGATCAACTGCACGCGCTGCTCGCCCTGATTGATGATCCGGATCGTATAGGCCCACACATAGCGGTTTTCCGCCGGCTCGGACTGCTCGTCCAGAAAGACCGGTGTCACTTCAATGCGGATATGTTGTGTTTCTGCTTCAAACATGATCTGGGTTTGTAAAGCGTTTTGCCGCAAAGGAAAACCGCTTATTCTCCGATATCAAGGACATCCGGGGTCTGCCAGGCCAGGTGCTGGCCGCCGTCAAGGGCGATCATCTGGCCGGTCATGGCGCGGGCCTTGAGGATGAACCGCGCCGCGGCGCAGATCTCCTCAAGTTACGGCCCGCGCCCCAGCAGCACCGCCGCCTGTTGGCGCGCGAAGCCTTCCGCGCTCTGGCGCTTGCTGGCCAGGGTCGGGCCGGGGCCGATGGCGTTGACCCGCACAAGGGGCGCCAGCGCCTGGGCCAGGGTGCGGGTGGCGGTCCACAGCCCCGATTTGCTGATGGTGTAGGAGAAGAACTCCGGCGTCAGCCGCCACACCCGCTGGTCGATCATATTGATCACATTGCCGCTCGCACCCTGCGGCAGCCGACTGGCCAGCGCCCGGGCCAGAAACACCGGCGCGCGCAGATTGATGTTCTGATGCGCTTCCCAGTCCGCCGCCTTCATGTCCGCCGCCGTGTCGCGCTCAAAGCGCGAGGCATTGTTGATCAGGCAGGTGACCGGGCCCAAAGCCGCTTCGCAGGCCGGCAACAGCGCCTCGGTCTCATCCAGCGCGCCAAGCTCGGCCCGCAGCGCGGCGGCGCGTCCGCCGGCGGTCTCGATTTCCGCCACCAGGCTCTCGGCCTCGGCGGCGGAGCGGCCGTAATGCACACCGACCCGCCAGCCCCGGGCCGCGAAATCGAGCGCCAATGCCCGGCCGATGCGTTTTGCGGCGCCGGTGATCAGCACGGTTCCGGTTTCAGTTGCGCTCATCTCATCCCGTCTGTTGTTTGCGGCGCCGGTTCAGCCGCCGGCATGGCCGAATTGCGGCGCCAGCACCAGCGCAATATAGGCCATATAGGCCAGCACGAACATGACCCCATGCACACGGGTCATGCACAATTTGTTCAGCGCATAGGGCGCCACCAGCAGGGCGGTGCCCAGCATTACCCAGATATCCACATGCAGCACCGCATCGGGCACCGGCACATTGGCGACCATCGCCGTCACCCCCATCACCGCCAGGATGTTGAACATGTTCGAGCCCAGCACATTGCCGAACGCCATGCCGCCATGGCCGCGCAGGGTGCAGGAAATGGTGGTCACCAGCTCCGGCAGCGAGGTGCCGAGCGCCACCGCCGTCAGGCCGATCGCCGCCTTGGACACCCCGAGAGTGGCGGCGATCTCCGAGGCCCCGTCCACGGTCATCTTGGCGCCGAGCGGCAGGCCGATAATGCCGATGCCGATCAGCAGCAGGGTCAGCGGCATCGATTTCGACGCCTCGCCGCTTTCCTTGATCAGCTCCTCGGCCTCCTCGGCAAACTCCACATTATTGCGGCCATTGCCGAAAGCCAGGGAGTAGGAATAGAGCAGAAACACCAATAGCAGCGTGAACAGCAGCGCGCCGTGCCAGAAATGCAGCGGACCCAGCCAGCACAGGCCCGCGAACAGAAAGCTTGCCCCCAGCATGAAGGCGACATTGCGCTCCATATGCTTGTCCGAGCAGGTGGCGGCGCGGATGATCGCCGGCAGGCCGAGGACCAGCAGCACATTGGCGATATTGCTGCCGACCACATTGCCGATGGCCAGGCTGCTGGAGCCGGTCAGGGCCGCCTGCAGCGACACCACCAGCTCCGGCGCCGAGGTGCCGAACGCCACGATGGTGAGGCCGATGATCAAGGGGGAAATGCCCAGCCGGTTGGCCAGCAGCACCGCCCCGTGCACCAGGAAATCGCCGGTGGCGGCCAACACCACGAAACCGGCTATGAGCATGAGATAGGACATTCAGAGGATCCGGGCGCACTTCCAAAACGGGCGGCCTGAGCCGCCCGAAATCAACAAGGGCCCCTTCAGCGAATGAAAGGGTAGAACTGATATAGGAATGGTGACCTGATAAACAAGCTTTGCCCGGCACGGCCTGCCTTTGCGGTTAACCGGCTCGAATTTTAGTGATTGTCGCCGCTCAGGATATCGCCGATCGGCCCCAGCACCGAGCCTTCGCCCTTGCTGCCGCCCACCGCCGGCATGGCGGCGAACATGCGCCCGGCGAGGCGCGAGAAGGGCAGGGACTGGATCCACACCTTGCCCGGGCCTCTGAGTTTGGCGAAGAACACGCCCTCGCCGCCGAAGATCATCGATTTGATCGAGCCGGCCCGCTCCAGGTCGAAATCCACATCCGGGGTCATCGCCGCCACGCAGCCCGTGTCCACATGCAGCACCTCGCCCGGCGCCAGTTCGCGCTCGACCACCGAGCCGCCCACATGCACGAAAACCCAGCCATCGCCCTCGAGCTTCTGCATGATGAAACCTTCGCCGCCGAACAGTCCGGTCATGATTTTCTTCTGGAAGTGAATGCCGATCGACACCCCGCGCGCCGCGCATAAAAACGCATCCTTCTGGCAGATCAGCTCTCCGCCCATCTGGTCGAGCTTCATCGCCAGGATATGCCCGGCATAGGGCGCCGCGAAGGCCACCCGCGCCTTGCCCTGGCCCTCATGGGTATAGACGGTGGTGAACAGGCTCTCGCCGGTGATCAGCCGCTTGCCGGCGCCGACGATCTTGCCGAGAAAGCCGCTGGCATTGTCGCTGGACGAGCCATCGCCGAACACTGTGTCCATGCTGATATGGGCATCCTTGAACATCATCGAGCCCGCTTCGGCCACCGCGCTCTCGCCCGGATCGAGCTCGATCTCGACAAATTGCATTTCAGCGCCGCGAATATCGAAATCGATATCGTCCGCAATGCCGCCGCTGCGCTCGTGCCGGCGCGAGGGCATGGCGGGAACTGATCCAAAAATATCCATCATGTCACCTTTTTCTCTGGGGTCGAATCGATGCGGGGCGCAATGGTAATCGGTTTTCGCTAAATCGCCAATCGGGCCGCCGATAGGATGCGGTTATTTCCCCCGCCCTCCAATCACCGCGCCCCGCCAGGCACCCAGGCAACTTCCTTGCTTTCCAGATAAATGCGCATCATTTTGCTCCGTATTGATGATGTTTGAGATCTTAATAGTGACTTCTTTTGAATAATTTTGTACAACTAGTCCCATCACTTGGGTTAAGACCACGACCTTTAAAAGGTTCAGTAGGCACTAGCCCAAACCAATCTAAATCAGTAAATTTTCCAGATTCATTTGCAATAAATGCTATTGGAGTATATACATATCTTAAGGAAGGTATAATGCAAGCTGGGCATAATTTATAAAAATACCCTTTGTATATATAATAACTATATATTGAATTTTTTCTTCCTAATAACCCAGATGATAAATACACAGCCCCCCGGCTCCGCAAATAGGCATGGGACGCCGCGATCTTCTCTTCTATTGTCGGCTTGTCCTTGATAAAAGCGCGAATATCATCCGCCACCTCAGCCGCCTTGTCCAGATATGTAGAAGCACGGGTATCCGTTATGGACAAAGGAACCCATTGGTGTCGTTTCGCCCTGGCATCGGCCAGCATGGCCCGGTATTGCGCATTGGTGACATGGCCGAACGAACAGCGGTCCTGCGCCCAATGCATGTCGAAAAAGGGATAGACATACCACAGGACCATGGCTGCCAGGATAGCCGATATGATCTTGACCTTCTTGCTCACTCTTTTTCCCATCGGATATTCCAACTTATGGGTGTCACTGTCCGCGCGCCACTGTCGGCACGGATGGGGTTGTCCACGCCGCTACAGGGCAGAGCTGGTTGTGATTGCTGTCATAGGCAGCCGCATAAAAGCCGGCAGCTTGGGGTTCAGATGGAGGCAGTGCATCGCTGCCAATCGTGGCATTCCCTATCATGCTATCATCTGCGGCAAGTCCCGAGACGCCAGGATTATAGGAGTTCATTGAGAGAATGGCCAAAAACAGGTCTTCAGAAATAGTCATCGATTAATCTCCGTGGAAAATGAACCCGGATTCAGCGAATTGGCAAATCGGTTCTTAGCCTCAATTGTCTCGAACCGCCGTCCATCTAATTGATTTGGCCATACCTCTCCCAGCCACCCCAGCAGCTTTTCCACCCGCCCCCTGGTCACAGGCTCATTGGTGATTTGCAGGGTGATGCGCCTGAGGTGCACACTGTCGCTGAATGTCGCCGCCAGATTGTCCGGATCGATCTTTTTCACGCTCGATGGGTTGTTGATGTCGGTGAAGGTAACGAGCAGGGGATAGTGTTGATTGGGGACAGCGCGAAGCCCCTGCATTGCGTCCATATAGGTGGCAATCTTCTCCATCTTGCCGCTGACATTGTAGGTGTTCTGCGCCAGCGCGCCTGCGCCTTGCAGCAGGGCGAACAGATACCGGCCCGGTGCGACCTCGACGAATGCCGCTTCGCCAACGGTTTTCGAAGAAACGCCGCGCGCTTCCGGAAAAATCAGCGGCCCCTCGCTTTTATATTTACGGACTTCAACGACACCCGACCCGCTCTTGATCCCCTGCGGTGTTTCCACTTCGATGGTGAGCTTCTGCCGCCAGACATAATCGGGCATGAAGATGGTATAGGCGGCGGCCATGACGAGCGCGGCACCGGCCGCAATAAGGATCAGCTTGTTCATGCTTTTTTCATGCCCCGGTCTTGGAGCACGACAGCAATACTTCACCGAGCATCACACCCCCTAAAGTCATGAAAATCACGAAACAGCTTCGAATGAAGCCCGTATCACTGTTTAGGACGAAACAATGAATGTCCGGATAATATTTCTACCTATGGGCGTACGAAATGAAGATGTGCACTCGAAAGGATGAAGGAATGACTCTGGGCGGAGTATCGGATCTAGGACGATATTTGGCTGTCTTCGCGCTGCACCGCGTCCATTTTGGCCTTAAGCTCATCGGAAAACGCCACCGCGCGGCGGCGCACGCTGTCCAGATGCACGGCCACCGCATTCATGCTGGCCGCATGCTGGCCGGTTTCGCCATTATACATATCGTGCCGGAAGATGATGGCTTTCGGTTTGACCTCCAGCAGCCTTGTGGTGATGGTAATGACATCCCCCACCAGCAATTCGGCCTTGTATTCGATATGCATCTCCACCGCCGCCATGCCCCGGTCCGAATCGCGGAAAAAGCTCGGGGTCAGCCCGATGCGGTTGAAGAAATTCCAGGTCGCGTCATCGAACTTGCCGACATAATGGCGCACATTCATATGCCCCATATGATCGCATTCGCTGCCCAAGACCGTGCTGCGGAGCGAAATAAAGGCGCCGTCATTCATCTGTTGATCCCGTTCATGTTTTCGCACCTGGTCAATGGAGCCGCCGCCCCGGCCGCACCGGCGGCAGAGTGAGCTTTTCGGCCCGGCAGGCGCGCCGTTCATTGGCGCCGCAACGGCGCGGTTTCAGGTCGCGCCCGAAGCAGATCCGCAAATCCCTGAGATTGGCCCGGCCGCGCCGGTTGCCACATTGAACCGCGATCATGGAGCCGTCAAGCTGGGGATTGGCGGCCAGAAAATCCTGCTTCAGCGCTCGCGGCGTGGTGGTGATATAGCCATTGGGCCGCCGGTAGCGCTCTGGGATGCGGATGCCGGCAAAGAGATCGCGGGTGAGGGCATAATAAGCCTGCGGGCTGAGCCCCGAACAGGTGCCGTGCTTGCGCCATTCATGGATCACCAGGTTGTGGCTCGGCATGATTTGGCGCATCTCGGCGATCACGCTGCGCGGCACCCAGCTTTTTTTACGGGCGCAATGCTGCGGCCAGCCCCGTTCATATTGCGGCCACAAGCCGTGCACCACAAAGGCATAGGCCCGGTCCGGCCCGCATTGCTGCCGGTCGCGCCGGCCGCTATCGGTGAGGCAGAAGCTCGGCGACCAGGACAGCACCAGGCTCCAATAATCGAACGCGCCCGGCCGCCCCTTGGCCCCGGCGCCTGAGCCCGGCAGGGCCAGCGCCATGGCCATCAGCCATACGCCAAAGAATTTTGACTTGATCATGCGCCGTCCATCCTGCTGCCCGCTGTGCCGTTTCTCTATAGCCAGTCCGGGCGGGCGGGATCAACCGCGCCGTGAGGGCGGGGCAGGGCGGCTTGCGAAAAATTCGCACCCGAAATCCGATCAATTGACCAAACGGGCTTTCGCTGTCCCGGCGGGAATTGTAAACTCGCGTCGATATTTGAATAGCAGGATATTTTCATGAGCGAGACAGAGAGCGGTTTTGGCTTCAGCGTGCTGCCGGTGACCCCGTTTGAACAGAACGCCACCCTGGTCTGGTGCACCAGCACCATGCGCGGCGCCATCATCGACCCGGGCGGCGAGCTTGGCCGCCTGCGCGAATTCGTCGAACAGGCCGGGGTCACGCTTGAGAAAATCCTGCTCACCCATGGCCATGTCGACCATGCCGGCGGCGCCTCGGAGCTGCGCGAGCAATTGTCGATTCCGGTGATCGGTCCGCATATGGCCGATGCCTTCTGGCTCGACCGGGTCGAGGAAGCGGGCCGGATGTATGGCCTGCACGGGGTGCACAATGTCAAGCCCGATCACTGGCTTGGGGATGGCGACAAGGTGGAGTTCGGCGAGGCTGCCCTTGAGGTGATTCATGCGCCCGGCCACACGCCCGGCCATGTGGTGTTCTACAACCCGCCCGCCAGATGGGCCCAGGTCGGCGATGTGCTGTTTCACGGCTCGGTCGGGCGCACCGATTTTCCGCTCAGCAATCATGACGATTTGATCGACGCCATCATCAACAAGCTGCTGCCGCTGGGCGATGATATCGAATTTGTCGCCGGCCATGGCCCGATGGGCAATTTCGGCGACGAGCGCCGCAATAATCCGTTCCTGAACAGCTAGGAAAGCGGCTCTAACGCCCGGTCTCGAACCAGTGGTCGAGGGCGGGGCGCAGCGCCTCCCAGCTCTGATAGCCGGTGGTCACCAGCTTGAATGGCTCGCCTTCGCGCCCGGCCAACAGCGCCGGAAAGCCCCTGATGCCGGTCTTGCGGGTGATGGCGAAATCCGCCTTGGTGTCCTCGATCGCGCGCTCGCCGGGCCACTCGGCCCGCACCGCCTCCGCGTCAAGCCCCATCTCGCCGGCCAGTTCGGCCAGAACCTCCAGGCGGGTCACGTCGCGGCCTTCGGCATAAAACGCCTGCTGCACATATTTCAGATAGGACAGGGCCGATTGGGGCGCCAGCCGCCGCACCGCCGTAACCGCCCGCGCTGCCGGCTCCGTGTCATAGACAAAACCCTCGCGCTCGAAAAAGCTGAAATCAAACGGCTGGCTACTGGCCTCATGCACATGTTCCCAATGCTCGCGGATAGTGGCCTTGTCCTTCTCGCGCATCGGCTCGGATGTGCCGGGTCTCAGGCCCCCCATGATGATGCGGATCGGCAGCTCCGCGCCGAACTGAGATTCAATCGCAGTGATCACCGGTGCAAAGCCCCAGCACCAGGAACACATCGGATCGGCGAAATAGATCAATTGTCTGCTCATAAGGGCTCCTCATAAGGGCTTCATTATCCCGCGCGGGCCGGCCGGGGTGCCCGGTGGGCCTGCCTCGCGCCTTCGGCCGGACTTTGGCACGGGAGGGGTAAGGATTGCACCACACAAATTCGTGTCATCGCTCAAGATCCGGCCCCGCTTCCCTGGGCAGGATGCGGCCGGGCAGGCCCGTCCAGCCGGGGCGGACCAATACCATCCTTGCAACATGAGCAGGCTGCTGGTTAAACTGAAATGAAGATGGAGCCGGACCCGGTTTGGCCCGAATGCCCCGGCGCTTCACATCGCCATCTGGCAAACGATATACCTTCCTCGGTGGAACCTGTTCTGGCAATGGATCGTGACGATTAGGTGTCCGCTAAACGGGCTTCGCCCGCCCCCAATCGGCAGACCGGGACAAAGAGCGTGACCACTATTCATCCCTTTATTCTTTCCGGAGGATCCGGCACCCGCCTGTGGCCCTATTCCAGAAAGACCTATCCCAAGCAATTCACCAATCTGCTGGGGGGTAGTTCCCTGTTCCAGCAGACCTGCCGGCGCATGCAGGATCCGCTATTTGCCGCGCCGAGCGTATTGATCAATCAGAACCACAGATTCATTGTGGCCGAGCAGATGCGGGAGCTGGGGATCACGGAGAAAACGTTGATCCTGGAACCCGAGGGACGCAACACCGCCCCCGCCGCCCTGGTGGCCGCGCTCTATGCCGCCGCTGAAGATCCCGGCCGCCTGATTTTGCTGCTGCCGTCCGATCATGTCATTGCCGATAAGGACGGCTTCGTGAACTCGGTGAAGCGCGGCGCCGAGGCGGCCGCCCGCGGGCATATCGTGACCTTCGGCGTCGAGCCGGATTCCCCGGCCACCGGCTATGGCTATATCAAGATCGCCAGGGACGGTGCTTCTCTGGTGGATGTTCTCAAATTCGTGGAAAAACCCTCGCTGGAAAAAGCCCGGCATTATCTGGAAACCGGCGGCTATCTGTGGAATGCGGGCATCTTCCTGTTTTCGGCCAAAACCATGATCGAAGCCTTCAAAACCCATGCGCCGGATATGATTCCGCTTTGCACAGCGGCGATCGAGCAGGCGGAGCTGGATATGGATTTTTTCCGCCTGGAGACGGATTCCTATGCCAAATGCCGGAACATATCGATCGATTATGCCATCATGGAAAAGATGGAAGCGGTCAAATGCGTTCCGCTTGCAAGCGATTGGAATGATCTTGGCGCCTGGCCCGCCGTCTGGGAGATGATGGACAAGGACAGTGATCGCAATGTCACTTCCGGCAATGTCATCCTGCACAACACCCGTAACAGCTATGTGCACAGCGTTGACGGCATGCTGCTGTCGGTGGTCGGTCTCGACAATATCATTTCCGTCGCCACCAAGGATGCGATCCTGATCGCGGCCATGGATCAGGCGCAGAATGTCAAACATATCGTGGAGCAGCTGCAATCCGAGCAGCGTGAGGAATATCTTTCCCCTTCCCGGGTTTATCGGCCCTGGGGCTGGTATGAGAGACTTGACTCCGGCGGGCACTATCAGGTCAAGCGGCTGATGGTGAAACCGGGCGAGCAACTATCCATGCAAAGCCACCGCCACCGCGCCGAACACTGGATCGTCGTTTCCGGCACCGTCCAGGTGTCCAATAACGACAAGACCTTCCTGATGAGCGAAAACGAGTCGACCTATATCCCCATCGGCCACCGGCACAGATTGGGCAATCCGGGCAAGCTGCCGGCTCTGCTCATCGAAGTGCAATCGGGCTCCTATCTCGGCGAAGACGACATAGAGCGCTATGAAGACATTTATGGCCGCGACAACGGCGCCTGA
>PKTQ01000064.1 GCA_002869085.1 Hyphomicrobiales bacterium
TCCAATTTAATAAAAAGATGTATAGCAAGTTTCCACATCTTTGCTATGGTGGCGCTTGCAGCGGGCGGAACAGGCCGCCTTGCCGCCAATAAGAGCGAGAAGACGCCAGGTCCATGGGCATTGAGGGGCAATTGACGATCGACATCACCTGCGATGCCAGGCAGGTGCAACGGGTTGATATTTCATCGACCCGGCCGGTGCGGATTGCCGCCATGTTCCAGGGTAAAGCGCCGGACCAGGCGCTGGCGGCGATCCCGCTCCTTTACAGCATCTGCGCCAAGGCCCAATGCAGCGCCGCGGCGCAGGCCTATGAGCAGGCGGCGGGGCATGAGGTGGCGGCAGGGTCCGGGCCGGCGCGGGAGATGATCGTGCTGGCCGAGACGGCGCGCGAGCATGTGCTGCGCATCGCGCTTGACTGGCCGGGCTTGCTCGGCGCGCCGGGGGCAGGGCTTGATGCAAAGGCGGTGATGGGGCTGCCGGATAAGATGGCGGCGGTGCTTTTTGAGCAAGGCGCGGCCTTCGCGCCGGGCGCGCGGCCGGCGATCGATAAGGGCGCGGCGCGGCGGCTGATCGATGCGTTTGAGAATTTTCTGGAACGGGAGCTGTTCGGGCAGCCGGCGGCGGACTGGCTGGAGCGGACACAAGTTGACAGCGTCAATATGTGGGCGGAGGCGGGCGAGACCCTGCCGGCGCGGCTGATCGGCGCGGTGATGGCGCGGGGCTGGGCCAGGGCGGGGGGTGCGCCGGTGGACGCGCTCGCTGACATGAGCGCGGATGATTTTGCCGGCTGTTTCGTGCCCGGCGGCCAAATCAGGGTCCCATCCACTTGGGAGGCGGCGGGCGAGACCTCTTGCCTCACCCGGCAATATGATCAGGCGCTGATCCGCAATCTGTGCGAAACTTACGGCAATGGTCTGCTGACCCGGCTGACGGCGCGGCTATTGGAGCTGGCGCGCCTGCCGGGAGAATGGCGGGCGCTGTTGGCCAAAGCCGAGGAGCCTGGCGGGGCGGCGGTGCAGGCCGCAGGCGCAAATGTGCCGGGGTGCGGCGCCGGCGCCGTCGAGGCGGCGCGCGGGCGGCTCATCCATCTGATGACGCTGGATCGGGGCGTGGTGGCTGATTATCATATCCTGGCGCCGACCGAGTGGAATTTTCACCCCCGGGGGCCGGCAGCGAAATGTCTTGCCTGCCTGCCCGGGGCTGATGCGGCCGAGCTCAAGGCTCTGGCCGGGCTGGTGATCACCGCGATCGACCCCTGCGTCGGTTATCAGGTGAGGGTGCATTGATGCATGAGATGTCGATAGCCGAGGGGATCGTGCAGGTGCTGGAAGATCAGGCCAGGGTCCAGAACTATAGCCGGGTGGAAAAAGTGTGGCTGGAAATCGGCCCGATGGCCGGCATTGAGCTGGACTCGCTGCGCTTTTGCTTCGGCGCGGTGACCCGCGGCACCCTGGCCGAGAATGCGGCGCTGGAGATCATCGAGACCAAAGGCGAGGCCTGGTGCATGCACTGCGCCAAGACGGTGGCGGTGCGGCAAAGATTCGACGCCTGTCCGGATTGCGGCAGCTATCAATTGCAGGTGACGAGCGGCGATGAAATGAGAATCAAGGAACTGGAGGTGAACTGAAATGTGCACGGTTTGCGGTTGCGGTCAGGGCGAGACCCGGATCGAAGGTAAAAAGCCCCATAGCCACGGGCATGATCACGCCCATCCCCATGAACATGGCCATGAGCACGGCCACGATCACGGTCACGATCACGATCATCACCATCATGATCATGAGCACGGCCATGATCACAGCCACGAGCACAGCCATGAGCATCATCATGACCATGGCCATGCCCATGCGCCGGGGCTTAGCCAGGGGCGCATGGTGCAGATCGAGCAGGATATCCTGTCGAAAAACAACGAATATGCCGCCGCCAACCGGCGCTATTTCGCCGATCACGGCATATTGGCGCTGAATCTGGTGTCCTCGCCGGGCTCGGGCAAGACAACACTTCTGACCCGTAGCATCGCGCATCTGGAGGGTGCCGTGGAGATGAGCGTCATCGAGGGCGACCAGCAGACGGCGAATGATGCCGCGCGCATCCGCGAGACCGGTGCGCGGGCGGTGCAGGTCAATACGGGCAAAGGCTGCCATCTCGATGCGCATATGGTCGGCCATGCGCTGGACGAACTGGCGCCGGCGGATGGCAGCGTGGTGTTCATCGAGAATGTGGGCAATCTTGTGTGCCCGGCGGCGTTCGATCTCGGCGAGGCCCATAAGGTGGTGATCCTGTCGGTGACCGAGGGCGAGGACAAGCCGATCAAATATCCCGATATGTTCCATGCCGCCGATCTGATGGTGCTGAACAAGATCGATCTGCTGCCCTATGTGGAATTCGACGTGGACCAGTGCATCGACTATGCCCGCCGGGTCAACCCGGCCATCAAGGTGCTGAAGCTTTCGGCCACCAGCGGCGAGGGCATGGAGGCCTGGGGTCAGTGGATCCGCGCGGCGCGCGGCCTGGCCATGACCGGCCATCCGCTGGCCGCCCAGAGCGCCTGAGGAGGAAAGCCCCATGTGTCTGGCGATACCGGTGCAGGTGCTCAAGGTCGATGCGGCCGAGGATATGGCGCTCGTCACCCTGGAAGGGGTGAAGAAGAAGATTTCGATTGCCCTTGTCGAGGATGTGGCGGTCGGCGATTTTCTGCTGGTGCATGTGGGCTATGCCCTCAACAAGATCAGCGTCGAGGAGGCGCAGCGCACCCTGGCGCTGATGGCCGAGGCCGGGCTGGTGAGCGGGCGCGAAGAGGGAAGCGCGGCATGAAATATGTCGATGATTTCCGCGACAAGGAGCTGGCGCGCGGGCTTGCCGCCGCCATCGCGGCCGAGGCCGAGCCGTCGCATCGCTATCATTTCATGGAGTTTTGCGGCGGCCATACCCATGCCATTTTCCGCTATGGGGTGCAGGAGCTGCTGCCGAGCAATGTGCGCTTCATTCACGGCCCCGGCTGCCCTGTATGCGTGCTGCCTGTGCCGCGCATCGACCAGGCGCTGGAGCTCGCCGAGCGCCACGGGGTGATCCTGTGTTCCTATGGCGACATGATGCGGGTGCCGGCGGGGGGCAAACGCAGCCTGCTCAGCGCCAAGGCCGCCGGCGCCGATATCCGCATGGTCTATTCGACCCAGGATGCGCTGAAGATCGCCCGCGACAATCCGGAGCGTGAAGTGGTGTTTTTCGCCATCGGGTTTGAGACCACGACCCCGCCGAGCGCGGTGGCGATCCGCCAGGCAAAGGCGGAGGGGCTCGGCAATTTCTCGGTGTTCTGCAATCATGTGCTCACCCCCGCCGCGATCCAGCATATTCTGCAATCGCCGGAACTGCGCGATATGGACAGTGTCACCATTGACGGCTTTCTCGGCCCTTCGCATGTGAGCGCCGTCATCGGCAGCCGGCCCTATGAGTATTTCGCCCAGGAATTTCAAAAGCCGGTGGTGATCACCGGTTTCGAGCCGCTCGATGTGATGCAGGCGGTGCTGATGCTGGTGCGTCAGATCAATGCCGGCAGCGCGGAGGTGGAAAACCAATATGCCCGGGTGGTGACCCCGGACGGTAACCGCAAGGCGCAGGAGCTGGTGGCCGAGATTTTCGAACTCAGGCGCATGTTCGAATGGCGCGGGCTGGGGCAGGTGCCCTATAGCGCCCAGAAAATCAGACCCGAATATCAGGATTTCGACGCGGAATTGCGCTTCGCGCTCACCGATACCGGCGCCACCGATGTGAAGGGATGCGAATGCCCGGCGATCCTGCGCGGGGTGAAAAAGCCGACCGATTGCAAATTGTTCGGCACCGCCTGCACGCCGGACAATCCGCAGGGCTCGTGCATGGTGTCGTCCGAAGGCTCCTGCGCCGCCTATTGGAGCTATGGGCGCTTCCGTCAGGAGGCGGTCGGGGCATGAGCGGGACAAAACGCAAATTTCCGCAACGGATGAAGTTTTCCAGCGGCCAGGTGGAAATGACCCATGGCGGCGGCGGCCGGGCGATGGCGCAATTGATCGAGGAATTGTTCGTGCGGCATTTCGACAATGAGCTGCTGGCGGCGGGCAATGACCAGGCGGTGTTCACGGCGCCGCCGGGACGGGTGGTGATCAGCACTGACGGTCATGTGGTCTCGCCTTTGTTCTTCCCCGGCGGGGATATCGGCTCGCTCAGCGTGCACGGCACGGTCAATGACGTGGCCATGTCGGGGGCGCGGCCGCTCTATCTGTCGGCGGGCTTCATTCTCGAGGAAGGCTTCGCGCTCAGCGATCTGGAGCGCATCGTGATCAGCATGGCGGCGGCCTCGGCCAAGGCGGGGGTGCCGGTGGTAACCGGCGATACCAAGGTGGTGGAGCGGGGCAAGGGCGACGGGGTGTTTATCACCACCACCGGGGTTGGGGTGGTGCCGGAGGGCATCGAGATTTCCGGCGCGCTGGCCCGGCCCGGCGATGCGGTGCTGGTCAATGGCTTTATCGGCGATCACGGCACGGCGATCCTGTCAAAGCGGGAGAATCTTGAATTCGAATCCGAAATCCGCTCCGACAGCGCCGCCCTGCACGGGCTGATCGCCCATATGCTGGCGGCGGAGACGGATATTCATGTGCTGCGCGACCCCACAAGGGGTGGGCTGGCGGCCACCTGCAACGAAATCGCCTGGCAGTCCGGGGTGGGCATGCATCTGATGGAAGAGCGCATTCCGATCCGACCGGATGTGCAGGCGGCCTGCGAATTGCTGGGGCTCGATCCGCTTTATGTGGCCAATGAGGGCAAGCTGATCGCCATCTGCCCGGGGGAGAAGGCCGATGCGCTGCTGGCGGCGATGCGCGAGCACGAGCTGGGGCGGGATGCGGGGATCATCGGCCATGTGCGCGCCGATGAAAACCGCTTCGTGACCATGGAAACCGGCTTTGGCGGCAACCGGATCGTTGACTGGATCGCCGGCGAGCAATTGCCGCGAATCTGTTAGCCGGAGACCGACCCGATGCGCATTCTGCTTCTCGTCCATGCTTTTAATTCGCTGAGCCAGCGTGTGTTCACCGCGCTCGAGGCGGCGGGGCATGAGGTCTCGGTCGAGTTCGACATCTCCGACCAGGTCAGCCGCGAGGCGTTGGCGCTGTTCTCACCGGATGTGATCGTGGCGCCGTTTTTGAAGCGGGCCATCCCCGAGGATATCTGGCGCGCCTGTCCCTGCCTGATCATTCATCCCGGCATTCCCGGCGATCGCGGCCCCTCGGCGCTCGACTGGGCGCTGATGAACGGGGAGCGGCGCTGGGGGGTGACCATATTGCAGGCCGAGGCGGAGATGGATGCGGGGCCGGTCTGGGCCTATGCCGAATTCGATATGCGCGAGGCGGCCAAATCGAGCCTCTATCGGCGCGAGGTCACCGAGGCGGCGGTGGCGGCTCTGCTGCTGGCGCTGAGCCGCCTGCAGGGGGGCGATTTCACGCCTGCTTCGGCGGAAGCCTGCGGCGCGGCGCGGCTGGGCAAGTGGCGGGCGGCCATGACCCAGAATGAGCGCGCCATTGACTGGCCGGCGGACGACACCGCAACCGTGCTGCGCAAAATCCGCAGCGCCGACGGGGTGCCGGGGGTACGGGACAGGCTTGAAGACCAGACCCTCTATCTGCATGACGCCCACCGGGCCGAAGGCTTGCGGGGCGATCCGGGCGACATCCTCGCGGTGAGCGGCCCGGCCATCGCGCGGGCCACAATGGACGGGGCGGTGTGGATCGGCCATGTGCGGCGCCCGGGGGGCCCCCATCCCTTCAAGCTGCCGGCGAGCGCCGCACTTGCGGACATGCTGGAGGACGCCTTGCCGCAAATCCCGCCCGGAAGCCCCGGCGGCTATCCCGATATCAGCTACGTGGAAGAGGGCGAAATCGGCTATCTGCATTTTGATTTTTACAATGGCGCCATGGGGACCGAGGCCTGCGGGCGGCTGCTCGAGGCCTATCGCGAGGCCTGCCGGCGTCCGACAAAGCTGATCGTTCTGATGGGCGGGCCCGAGTTCTGGAGCAATGGCATGAACCTCAATCTCATTGAGGCCGCCGACAATCCGGCCGATGAATCCTGGCGCAATATCAACGCGATCAATGATCTCGCCGAGGCGATATTGACCACGCCGAACCATCTGACCATCGCCGCCCTGCAGGGCAATGCCGGCGCCGGCGGGGTGTTTCTGGCGCGGGCGGCGGATCTGGTGTGGCTGCGAAGCGGGGTTACCCTGAACCCCCATTACAAGGATATGGGCAATCTGCACGGCTCGGAGTTCTGGACCTATCTGCTGCCCCGGCACACGGGCGCGCACAGCGCGGGGCGGATCATGGGCTCGCGGCTGCCGATGGGCGCGGCGGCGGCGGTGTCGGCGCGGCTGGCCGAGGCGCATTTCGGGGCGGATCATGCCGAGTTTATGGCCGAGCTGAAATGCCGGGCGCTGGCGCTGCTGTCCACAGGGGAGCTGAAAAGACTGCTGGCCGCCAAATCGGCGCGCCGGCGCATGGATGAGCAAAAATGCCCGCTCAGCGCCTATCGCGAGGCGGAACTGGCCGAGATGAAGCGCAATTTCTATGGGCCTGATCCGAGCTATCATGTGGCGCGCTATAATTTCGTGTGCAAGGTGCCCAAATCCCGCACCCCAAAATCCCTGGCCCGGCATAGGCGCCCGGCCGCCCTTAACCGGCGGAGGCAGGCGTCATGAGCAATTTGCCGATTATCCTGGTGGTGGACGATGAAATCCGTTCGCTGGAAGCGCTGGAGCGCAATCTGTCCGACGATTTCGACATCAGGACCGCGGCCACTATCGCCGAAGCCGAGGCGGTGCTGGAAAGCGAATTCGTCAAGATCATCCTGTGCGATCAGCGCATGCCGGAGATCACCGGGGTCGAGTTTCTGATCAAGGTGCGCGAGACCTGGCCGGAGGTGATCCGGATCATCATTTCCGGCTATACCGACGCCGACGACATCATCACCGGCATCAATGAGGCCGGCATTTATCAATATATCACCAAGCCATGGCGGCCGGATCATCTGGTTCTGATGCTGCGCAATGCGCTGCATCTTTACGATCTGCAGCGCCAGAACGAATTGCTGGCCGTCGAGCTGAAAATGTCGTCGAGCCAGGCGGAAAAGACCGTGCAGGAGCGCTGCGAGACGGTGCGGGACCAGTTCCAGTGCGACAGCGGCATTGTGCGCGGGCCGGACAGCCCGCTCAACGATGTCTGCGACACGCTGCACAGGCTGGCGGCTTATGACATTTCGGTGCTGATCACCGGCGAGAGCGGCACCGGCAAGGAGCTGGCGGCGCGGGCGTTGCACTATAGCTCGCTGCGCTGGAACAAGCCCTTCGTGGCGGAGAACTGCGCCGCCTTCCCGGACGAATTGCTGGAATCGGAACTGTTCGGCCACAAGCGCGGCGCTTTCACCGGCGCGGCCGAGAACCATATGGGCCTCTTTGAGCGCGCCGATGGCGGCACCATCTTCCTCGATGAAATCGGCGAGGTGTCGGAGGCGTTTCAGGTAAAGCTGCTCCGAGTGCTGCAGGAAGGGGAAATCCGCCCGGTCGGCTCCAATGTCAAGCGCGAGGTGGATGTGCGCATCCTGGCGGCGACCAATAAGGATCTGGAGGCCGAGGTGCGGGCCGGGCGCTTCCGCAAGGATCTGTTCTTCCGCCTGGCGGCGGTGACGGTCAATATGCCGCCGCTGCGCGAGCGGCGCGAGGATGTGCCGGTGCTGGCCAACTATCTGCTGGAGCAGTCGATGAGCCAGCTCGGCAAACAGGTGGAGGGCTTTACCGACGAGGCGCTGGCCTGCCTCTCCGCCTATGACTGGCCGGGCAATGTGCGCGAGCTGCAAAATGAAATCCAGCGCATGCTGGTGATGATGCCGGGCGAGGGGCGCATGGGCGCCGATATATTGTCGGCGCGGGTGCTGTTCGCGGCCTCGCCGGAGGAAGCGGGCGAGATCGACGCGCTGGCCAGTTCCGGCGATACGCTGAAGGAGCGGGTCGAATGGCTGGAGGCGCGCATCCTGCGCGAGACCCTGATCCGCCATCGCTGGAACAAGAGCAAGGCGGCCAAGGAGCTCGGCCTGTCGCGGGTGGGCCTGCGCGGCAAGCTGGAGCGCTACGGGCTGGTGGACGGCAAGCAGTTCGAAAACGGAGCGGTGTGAGATGGGACAGCGAAGCGGCAAGTCCGAGCCGGCGCCGGAACGGCTGATCGACCGGGCCGGGGTGCTGGAAAGCCTGAGTCTCAGCCATCCCGATGAAGGCGCCTGGATCGAAGTGATCCACAAGATGGATTCGGTGTATGCGGATCTGGTGCAGTCGCAGGTTGAGCTGGAGAAAAACCATGACGCTCTGAAGGAGGCGCAACGCTTCATCCGCAGCGTGCTGGCCTCGATGACCGAAGTGTTGATCGTGTGCGATATCAACGGGATAATCCAGCAGACCAATTCGGCGCTCGATGACATCACCGGGCGTGACAGCACCGAGATCTGCGGCCAGAGCCTGATGTCGATCTTTTCCGGCGATGCGGAGCCGCTGGTGCAGCAATTGCCGGAAAAAGTGCGCTCAGGCAAATCGGTGATGGATTGCGAGGTCTCGCTGATCGGCCGCCAGGGCGAAGCGGTGCCGCTGGCGGTCAATTGCACCTCGCGCTACAACAGCAAGGGCAAGCTGGTGGGGCTGGTGCTGATCGGCCGGCCGCTGGGCGAGTTGCGCCAGGCCTATAAGGAGCTCGACAAGGCCCATCACGAACTGCGCCAGACCCAGCAGCAATTGATCCTGTCGGAGAAAATGGCGGCGCTGGGCCGGCTGGTGGCCGGGGTGGCGCATGAGCTGAACAATCCGATCAGCTTCGTGTTCGGCAATATGCACGCGCTCAAGCGCTATGGCCGCAACATCACCACCTATCTGAGCGCGCTTGACGGCCCGGCCGGGCCGGAGGAGCTGAAGCGTTTGCGGGTCGAGCTGAATATCGACAAGATCGCCGGGGATTTGTCACCGCTGGTGGAAGGCACGCTGGAAGGGGCCGAGCGGGTCAGCGACATCGTGCATGATCTGCGGCGCTATTTCAGCGCCCAGGAGGAGCCGGCCAAGGGGTTCGATCTGACCCATGTGGTCCGCACCGCCGCCCAATGGGTGATCAAGACCTCGAAACAGGCCCCGCTGATCAGCTTCGACATGCCCGGCAGCCTGACCGTCACCGGCAAGAAACGCCATGTGCA
>PKTQ01000015.1:0-483 GCA_002869085.1 Hyphomicrobiales bacterium
TGGGACGGCTGCATCGTGAAGGCCGAGCAGGACTGCGCCGACCCCAAGCCGTCGTCCTGGACCAAGTCGGAAGTGCGCACCGTGGTCACCGACCGCTTCAACAAGACCGGCAGCCCGGCCCTCGAATATCTGTCCAAGCGGGTGTTCCCCGGCGCGGTGATGAACGGCATGCTGGCCTATATGAAGGACAATCAGGCCCAGGGTAGCGATGCGGCCATCGAGTTCCTGCTCAAGCATGAAGATATCTGGACCAAATGGGTTCCCGCCGATGTGGTCGCCAAGGTCAAGGCCGAGCTCAAATAGCCGGCTGAAATAAACCCGTAACAGCCCGCCGGCGGTCCTTCGCCGGCGGGTTCACACCGACACCCAAAACAGGCACCTGGTACAGATGGACTTTCTCTTCGATTTTCCGACCATGGGGCGCCAAAGCCTTCGCGACCTGAAAAAGGCAATCGATTTTGCCTTTCGCGACTTTTCCCGCGA
>PKTQ01000015.1:493-2727 GCA_002869085.1 Hyphomicrobiales bacterium
ACAGATGGACTTTCTCTTCGATTTTCCGACCATGGGGCGCCAAAGCCTTCGCGACCTGAAAAAGGCAATCGATTTTGCCTTTCGCGACTTTTCCCGCGATTACGGCGAAGCGCTCGAATCTTTTTTCTCGCCCCTGTTGAAGTTTCTCGTCTGGTTCGAGAAGCTGCTCATCAACACCCCCTGGCCCATTATATTGCTGGTGATCTGCCTGCTGGTATGGCTGGGCTCGCGCAGCTGGAAGCTGGTGGCGGGGTCGCTGGTCTCGTTCCTGGTGATCGGTTTTCTGGGCATGTGGGAGGACACCATGTCCACCCTGGCGATCATCTCGGTCGCCACCCTGCTCTGCATCACCATCGGTATTCCGATCGGGGTTCTGATGGCGCGCTCCAACCGCATGCAGGCGGTGGTCACGCCGATCCTCGATGTGATGCAGACCATCCCGAGTTTCGTCTACCTCATTCCGGTGGTGATGCTGCTGGGCATCGGCAAGGTGCCCGGCCTGCTGGCGGTGTGCATCTATGCCCTGCCGCCGCTGGTGCGCCTGACCAATCTCGGCATCCGCATGGTTGACCGCGAAGTGCTCGAGGCCGCCGATGCTTTCGGCGCCAGCAGCATGCAGAAATTGCTCGGCGTGCAGATTCCTTTGGCCCTGCCCAATATTTTCGCCGGCATCAATCAGACCATCATGATGGCATTGGCCATGGTGGTGATCGCCTCGATGATCGGGGTCAGCGGCCTGGGCGTGCCGGTGCTGCGGGCCATTTCCAACCAATATCTGGCGCTTGGCCTGATGAACGGGTTGGCCATTGTGGCCCTGGCCATCATCTTCGACCGCGTGTCCCAGAAATATGGGCAACGGCTGCAACGACATATGAAAGGCGTGCACGGTGACTGAGACACTGATTGAGGTCAAAAACCTGTACAAGCTGTTCGGCAACAACCCGAAAGCATATATGCCGCTGGTGCATGAGGGTCTGTCCAAGGACGAAATCCTGGCCCGCACCGGCCATACGCTCGGCCTGCGCGATATCAATCTGAGCATCGGCAAGGGCGAGATTTTCGTCATCATGGGCCTGTCCGGCTCGGGCAAGTCAACGCTGATCCGCCATTTCAACCGGCTGATCGAGCCCACCGAGGGTTCAATCACCATCGACGGCACCGATGTGATGCATCTGTCGAAAAAAGAGCTCGGTGCCTTCCGCCGTCATGAAATGTCGATGGTGTTCCAGCGTTTCGGCCTGTTTCCGCACCGCACCGTGCTGGAAAATGTCGCCTATGGCCTGACCGTGCAGAAAGTCGGCAAGAGCGAACGCAACGACCGGGCGCGCGAATGGCTGGCGACGGTCGGGCTTGAAGGCTATGAGGAGCAATATCCCTCCCAGCTTTCCGGCGGCCAGCAGCAGCGTGTGGGTCTGGCGCGCGCCCTGTGCACCGATCCGAAAATCCTGCTGATGGATGAAGCCTTTTCCGCGCTCGATCCGCTGATCAGATCCGGCATGCAGGACCAGCTCATCGAACTGCAGGACAAGCTGCACAAGACCATCGTCTTCATCACCCATGATCTCGACGAGGCCCTGCGGCTCGGCGACAAGATCGCGATTTTGAAGGATGGCGCCCTGTCCCAGGTCGGTAAGCCGGAGGACATTCTGCTCAATCCCGCCGATGATTATGTCGAGGCCTTTGTGCGCGATGTGAACCGGGCGCGGGTGCTCACCGTCGATGTGGTGATGAATCCGGCCATTCACCGCCTGACCACCGCCAATATCGACGAGGCGCTGAAACAGATGCGCGGCTGGAAGGGCGATTACGGTTATGTGTTCGAGGGCGATGAATATCGCGGCACGGTCACTCAGGAAGCCCTTGAGGAAGTCAGCGGGCAGACCGGCAGCGATCGGCCGGATGTTTACGAGCTGGCCGAGGAAGGCCCGAGCCTGACCCCCGACACCATCTTGCAGGACGCCTTGCCCGCCACGCTGGAATCGGATTATCCGGTGCCGGTGGTGTGCGAGGAGGGCAAGTATCAGGGCACCATCTCCAAGGACGACATGGTCGATATCCTGGCCAACAGCAATGCTGAGGACGAGGACGAGAGCGAAGGCAAGCCAGAAGGCAAGCCCGAAAAGACCAGGGAAAAAGCCGAGACGCCCTAAAAGCCCCTCAGTGAAACATCGGCCCGGCGGTGCTAAAGGCCGGGCAAAGCGGGCGCCTCACGGGGCGCCCGTTTCATTTTCATC
>PKTQ01000171.1 GCA_002869085.1 Hyphomicrobiales bacterium
CCGGTTCAGCAGCGCCCCCAGCCGCGCCAGCGGCCGCGCCATCGGCGCCATGATCCGGTTGAGGGCCTCGGAAAATCCGGCAATGCCCAGCAGGGAAAATCCCACGAACAGCAGGGTCATGCCGGCCAGCGCCCGCAGCAGGAAATAACCGTTCGACTGCTCCAGCGCCGCGATCATCCCCAGCCCGCCGAGCCCGGCCAGCCCGCCGGCGGCGCTATAAGTGAAGATGCGCCCCAGATTGAGCAGGCCCGCATGGACGGAAATCCCGCGCGCCGAGCCGCGCGCCTCTGAGGGCAGGGTCAGCCCGAGCGCGCCCATAATGCCGCCGCACATGCCCACGCAGTGCAGGCTGGTCGGCAGGCCGAGGGTCAGGCCGGTCAGGAACTGGAACAGCAGGGGGTCCATCGAAGGGGCGGCTCCGTTCGTGAAGGAAAAAGGCCGGCGTCAGACCGCGACCGAGTGTTTCTTCTCGGCGCTTTTCAGATAGGTGTCAAACACCGAGGCCGGGATGCGCACGAAGGAGCGGTTATGTTCCGGCACGGTGATTTTCAGCCCATCGCGCTGCACCAGCCCGTCCCGGGCCAGCGCGTCGATCTCGGCCAGCTCGCTCGCCATCAGATCCGCGTCATAACCATGGCGCTCAAGCACCGCCTCCAGATCAACCGAAAGATAGCACATGATCGAATCGATGATCTCCTTGCGCAGCAGATCCTCCGGGCTGAAGGCAAAACCCTTGGCAATCGCCAGTTCGCCGTCGGCGGCGCAGCGTTTCCAGCCGCCGATATCGATCTTGTTCTGGATATAGCCCTGCGGCAACAGCCCGATCGACGAGGCCCCGAACGGGATCATACCGTCGGCCACATCGGTGGTATAGCCCTGGAAATTGCGGCGCAGGCGCCCCGCTTTCAGCGCGATCGCCATTTCGTCCTCCGGCAGGGCGAAATGATCGAGGCCGATGCGCACATAGCCGAGCCGCACCAGCTCGGCCGCCGCCGCCTCGGTCTGGGTAAAGCGCGCTTCCTGGCCGGGCAAATCNGCGATTCGCTCCGGGCGGATGCGCGAGGTCATTTCCATCGAGTAGATCACGTCATCGACCGATTGCAGGGGCAGCCCATACATCAGATCGTAATTGATGCCCTCAATGCCGGCCTCGCGCAGCATCCGGGTCGCCTCGGCGGTCAGCTCATAGGATTGCGGCCGCCCGATCGCCTCCTGCACATGGGGGTTGAAGTCCTGAACCCCGAACGAAACCCGGTTGATGCCGCCCCGCACCAGCATATCGACGCAAGCTGCGTCCACCGTGCGCGGATCGCCTTCGATCGCCAGTTCCGCATCCGGGGTGATGTCGAACAGCGTCCGAATCTTGTCCATCAGCATAACGAAATCGTCAGGCTCCAGGCTGGTCGGCGTGCCGCCGCCCCAGGCCAGGTGCCGCACCTTCATCCGCCCCGGCATGCGCTGCGCCACATTGTCCATCTCCATGGCCAGATGCTGGGCATAAGAGGCAATGGGTTGATAACGCTTGGTTATTTTGGTGTGGCACCCGCAATAATTACACATGCTGTCGCAAAAGGGCACATGCAGATATAAAGAGAGCGACCCGCCCTCCGGCAGTGCCGCCATCCACGTCTCGGCCTCGGCCGGGCCAACGCGGTCATGAAAATGCGGCGCGGTCGGATAGGAGGTGTAGCGCGGCACCTTGCGGTCCGCATAGCGGGCATATATGGGGTTCATCTCTGTCATGGCGGCGATCATAACGGCTGCAAGGGGTTGAAATCAACGCTTAAGCGGCGCCGGCGCCGGCGCGTTCGGGGCGCGGTTTCGGGCGCATGCCGGATGGGCTCGCCCCCCATGCCCGTGCGGAGGGCGGCTCGGCCCCCGCGCCGTTGCAGCCGCCAGTGCATCTGCGGCGAAATGTCATGACAGCAAAAACTTGGAATGTGCGTCAATTTGATATAAAACCTGTTGCGATTGACAAAAATCAATCCCGTTCATTTATGGTCCGCTCGTTTCTGGGGTTACGGAAATGCAGGATCCGCCAGAAATGAACCGGTAACTGAACAGAGCTTTACTTGGTGCTCAAGGGGGAAACAATGGCACAAACCAAATCCTTCCGCATGGGAGAAGGTGCGCTGATAATCGTGTTGGCCGCGCTGTTCCTCATGTGTGTCTTTGTCGTTTCCAATGCTCACGATAACGTCATGGCCTTTCATATGGCCGTTGGCGCAGTGGGGGCATTGCTCGGCATTTTCGCAGTTTTCCGGCGCTATCAGAAACGCGCCAACGGGCAGGGGCCCGACGAAACAGGATATAATGAAGGCGTCGTCAAGGCCGGCGTTCTCATTTCGATATTCTGGGGCGTCGCCGGCTTTCTGATCGGTGACTACATTGCCTGGGAACTTGCTTTTCCATTCATGAATCTCGATTTTGAGATGATCAATTTCGGCCGTCTGCGCCCGCTGCATACCTCGGCGGTGATTTTCGCTTTCGGCGGCAACATCCTGATCGCCTCGTCTTTCTATGTCGTGCAGCGCACCAATCGGACCCGCCTGGCCGGCGATCTGGCCCCGTGGTTCGTGTTCTGGGGCTACAATATGGTGATCCTGCTCGCGGGCACCGGCTATCTGCTCGGCGTGACCCACGGCCATGAATATGCCGAACCGGAATGGTATGTCGACTGGTGGCTGACCGTGGTCTGGGTGGTGTATCTGCTGGTGTTCCTCGGAACGCTGATCAAGCGCCGCGAATCGCACATCTATGTGGCCAACTGGTTCTATCTGTCGTTCATCGTCACCATCGCCATGCTGCATCTGGGCAACAATATCGCTATCCCGGTGTCGCTCTATGGCGTCAAGTCCTATCACGTCTTCTCCGGCGTGCAGGATGCCATGACCCAGTGGTGGTACGGCCATAACGCGGTGGGCTTCTTCCTGACCGCCGCCTTCCTCGGCATGATGTATTATTTCGTGCCGAAACGGGCGGAACGGCCGGTCTATTCCTATCGCCTGTCGATCGTGCATTTCTGGGCCCTGATCTTCACCTATATCTGGGCCGGACCGCATCATCTGCACTATACCGCCCTGCCGGAATGGGCGCAGACCCTCGGCATGACCTTCTCGGTCATTCTATGGATGCCCTCCTGGGGTGGCATGATCAACGGCCTGATGACCCTGTCGGGCGCCTGGGACAAGCTGCGGACCGATCCGGTGATGCGCATGCTGGTGGCTTCGGTCGCCTTCTACGGCATGAGCACCTTCGAGGGTCCGATGATGTCGATCAAGGCTGTGAACCAGCTTTCCCATTACACCGACTGGACCGTCGGTCACGTGCACTCCGGTGCCATGGGCTGGGTTGGCATGATCAGCTTCGGCGCCATCTATTGCCTGGTTCCGTGGTTGTGGAAACGTGAGCGGCTGTATTCGGTTGCCCTCGTGAGCTGGCACTTCTGGCTCGCCACCATCGGCATCGTGCTCTACATCACATCCATGTGGGTCTCCGGCATTATGCAGGGCCTGATGTGGCGCGCCTATACCTCGCTTGGTTTCCTGGAGTACAGCTTCATCGAAACCGTGGAAGCGATGCATCCCTACTACGCCATTCGTGCGCTGGGCGGTGCGTTCTTCCTGCTGGGTGCCCTGGTCATGGTCTACAATGTGTGGATGACCATCCGGGCGTTGCCTGAATCAGAAAAAGCGGGCCTGCCTGCTTTGCAAGCCGCGGAATAAGGAGGACTGAATCATGGGTTTCAAACACGAAGTCTTTGAAAAAAACTCAATCCTCCTGACTGTGGGGATTCTGCTGGCCGTCATTCTCGGCGGCATGGTTGAAATTGTGCCGCTGTTCTATCTCGGCAGCACCATCGAAAAGGTGGAAGGGGTCCGCCCCTACACCCCGCTCGAATTGGCCGGGCGCAACATCTATATCCGTGAAGGGTGCTATCTGTGTCACAGCCAGATGATCCGCCCGCTGCGCGATGAGGTGGAGCGTTACGGGCCCTATTCTCTGGCGGCTGAAAGCAAGTACGACCATCCCTTCCAATGGGGGTCGAAGCGTACCGGACCTGACCTGGCCCGTGTTGGCGGCAAATATTCCGATGCCTGGCATAAGGAACATTTGATCAATCCGCGCGGCATCGTGCCCGAATCGGTCATGCCCGGTTATCCGTTCCTGGCGACCACGCCCTTGAAAGAGAGCAATATCGCTGCGAATGACATGAGTGCTCATTTGAAGGTCAATTCTTGGGTCGGCGTGCCTTACACCGACGATATGATCAAGATGGCCGTCGCTGACATGAACGCTCAGGCCGGTGATCCGGATTCAGATGAAGCCGAAGCCTTGAAATCCCGTTATGGCGAAAAAGTCAAAGTGCGGAATTTCGACGGTAACCCCGAGGTTACCGAACTGGATGCCCTGATTGCCTATTTGCAGGTTCTCGGCACCATGGTTGACTTCAGCCTGTACAAGGACAAAGCGCCGGTTGAATGGCAGCGTTAGGGGGAGGGGTAGACATGGACCATCAGACCATATCCCAGTTTTCCGGGATCTTCGGACTGATTTTCTTCGGCATTTTGTTCGCGGGCGTGGTGGTTTACGCCCTATGGCCGCGCAACAAGAAGAAATTCGACCATGCTGCCCGCCTGCCGCTTGAAGAGGATTGATCTTATGGGAACGAATAAACTCGATGAAGTTACCGGCACGGAAACGACCGGTCACGAATGGGATGGGATCGCGGAGCTGAACACTCCGTTGCCCCGTTGGTGGGTGTTGACCTTCTGGGCCACATTCATCTGGTCGATTGGCTACTGGATTGTCTATCCGGCCTTTCCGCTGATGAATAGCTATACCAAGGGCCTCGGGAACTACACGGAACGCGCGGTGGTGGAGGAGGATCTCTCCAAGCTCAACGCCATGCGTGCCGAAAGCGCCAAGAAGCTGATGGGTGCGTCGCTTGAGGATATCAAGAACAACACCGAACTGCTCAATTTCGCCCGGGCCATGGCCACACCGGCCTTTGGTGACAACTGCGCTCCGTGCCACGGCACCGGCGCCTCCGGCTCCAAGGGCTTCCCCAACCTGAATGACGACGATTGGTTGTGGGGCGGCACGCTTGAAGACATCCACCAGACCATCAAGGTGGGTGTGCGCGACAAGCATGAGGACACTCGTGTCAACGACATGCCGGCTTTCGGCAAGGACGAGGTTCTCGAGCCGAAGCAGATCACCGATGTGGCCGGATATGTGCTGTCGCTGTCCGGCGGCAAGGTCGACGGCGCCGATGTGGAAGCGGGCAAGACCCTGTTCGCCGAAAACTGCGCCTCCTGCCATGGTGAGGATGCCAAGGGCATGACCGAGATGGGCGCGCCCAATCTCACCGACAATATCTGGCTCTATGGCGGCGATGCCAAGACGGTTCTCGCCACCATCAATGGCAGCCGCAAGGGCATCATGCCGACCTGGGAAGGCCGTCTCGATCCGGCGACCATCAAGGCGCTGGCCGTGTATGTCCATACCCTTGGCGGCGGCAAGTAACACCGTCCCTGGGGCACGGGTTCCGGCCATTGGCCGGAGCCGGTGAAGCTGAACAATCAAACGCTCTGGAACGCCGGATTTCCGGCTTTCCAGAGCGAGCTTTTTTCAAGGTTATCCTGCCGGTTACGCGACGATCTGACGCAGGAAGATCAAGGAATTACAAGGCTATCCTGATTTGGCGTGTGAGGGAGTCACTTTCTCTTAATGTGTACGGTTTGTACATTATTTGAAGCACAGCAATCTCAATCCAGGAAACGGTAGAAAAATGGCCATCACGTCTCCGCCGGCCGGCAAAAAGGGACCGCTCTACGCGGCCGCCCCGCGCATATATCCACAACAAATATCCGGTACATTCCGCAACATCAAATGGGCGATGATGGTTGTCACCTTGGGTGTCTATTATCTGCTCCCCTTTGTGCGCTGGGACCGCGGCGAAGGCGCCCCGGACCAGGCCGTTCTGGTGGACCTGCCCGGCCGCCGTCTCTACTTCTTCTTTATCGAAATCTGGCCGCAGGAAGTCTATTACCTGACCGGATTATTGATTCTGGCCGCCCTGGTGCTGTTTCTGATGAATGCCCTCGCCGGGCGCATCTGGTGCGGCTATCTGTGCTGGCAGACCGTGTGGACCGACATGTTCATGGCGGTCGAGCGATGGGTCGAGGGCGATCGCCGCGGCATGATGAAGCTCGACAAGGAGCCGTTCAGCCTCCGCAAGGCCAGGTTGAAAATTACCAAGCATGCCATATGGCTGCTGATCGCCTGGTGGACCGGCGGTGCCTGGGTGCTCTATTTCGGTGACGCGCCGACCATCGTCAACGATCTGCTGCATTTCCGCGCCTCTTTCGATGTCTATCTGTGGATCGCCATTCTCACCGGCACCACCTATCTGTTCGCCGGCTGGGCCCGTGAACAGGTCTGCATCTATATGTGCCCCTGGCCGCGCATTCAGGCGGCGCTGACCGATGACGAAGCGCTCAACGTGACCTATCTGCGTGATCGCGGCGAGCCCAATGGCTCGGTCAAGACCCAGAAAAAACGCATCGAGGCCGGCGAGCCGGCCGGTGACTGCATCGATTGCCGGCAATGCATCAATGTCTGCCCGACCGGGGTGGATATCCGCAAGGGCCTGCAATTGCCCTGTATCCAGTGCGGCCTGTGCATCGACGCCTGCGATGCGGTGATGACCAAGATCGGCAAGCCGGTCGGCCTGATCACCTATGAATCCGAAGTCAATGTCGAGCGCCGCGACGCCGGCCTGGAGCCGGTGCGGCCGAAGATTTTCCGTCCGCGCACCATCATCTATATGGTGGTGATCGCCATCGTTACCGTCGCCATGGGCTGGTCGTTCCTGACCCGCTCCTCATCGGGCATGAGCGTGCTGCATGATCGCAACCCGCTCTATGTCAATCTGTCCGGTGGCGGTATCCGCAACGGTTATACCATCCGGCTGCTGAACATGAAGATCAAGGCGCGCACCTTCATCATCGAAGACGAAGGCCTCCCCGACGCGACCATGACGGTGATCGGCGAGAAGAAGTCCGCCGACGGCAAGTGGAAGATCAAGGTGGCGCCCGATACCACCCGCGAGCTCAGGGTATTGCTGATCACGCCCAAGGGCGCCAAGCTGGACAAGGCCACGCCGGTGACTTTCCGCATTACCGAGGTGGAAAGCGGCGAGACCACCCTGGTCGGCGATTATTTCCGCGCGCCGTAAGGCCGCGGCCGCCCGCCGGTTCCCCACTTTGCGGGGCTTGCGGGATGGATATAGAACTGGTGAGCAGGCATGGTCAAAATGCCTGCTCGCATCGTTCTGGTGGCACTTTGCCGGCAGACACCAATATTATGTGACGAGGACCGATAGATGAAACTCACGGGTAAACATGTGTTCCTGATGGTGGCTGGGTTCTTCCTCATCATCTTTGCCGCCAATGGGCTGCTGGTCTATTACGCCCTCGATAGCTGGTCGGGCCTGGAGACCGAGAATCCCTATGAGAAGGGCGTGGCCTATAATAAGGAAATCGCCCGCGCCCGCGCGCAGGCCCAGTCCGGCCTCGATGTCAAAATCAAAATTGATCCGCAGCCCGACCGCATTATCGGGGTCACCGTGGCGGCGCTGGATAAGGCCAGCAAACCGCTGACCGGCAAGACGGTGAAGATCCGTCTGTTCCGCCCTGCCAAGGAAGGGTTTGACCAGACCCCCCGGATTTATGAAAATAGCCCCGGAAAATATTCCGGCCAGGCGCAATTGCCGCTGCCCGGAATCTGGGATTTAATGGTCGATATCACCGATGGAGACAATCATCTCTATCAGACCAAGTCACGCATAGAAGTGAAATGACAGAAGTCAGGCGCGATCTTGATGGTTTCGTGCAGCAGGATGAAAACGGACTGAGCCATCTCGACCTCGCGGTCGATGGCATCACCTGCGCCGGCTGCATGGCCAAGATCGAGCGTGAACTGAAATCGGTTCCCGGGGTCACCGGCGCCCGGGTCAACCTCACCAGCCATCGCCTGGCGGTGGACTGGGATGCGGGGCAGACCGCCCCGGACAGCTTTCTCGAGCGGTTGCAGAAAATCGGCTATAGCGCCTTTCCCTTCGACCCCAAGCAGATCAGCAAGGTCCAGGCCGACCGCTCCAAAACCCTGTTGCGCGCTTTGGCGGTGGCCGGATTCGCCGCCATGAACATCATGCTGCTGTCGATCTCGGTCTGGGCCGGCAATGTCACCGGCATCGCCCAGGAAACCCGCGATCTGCTGCATTGGATCTCTGCTCTTATCGCCATCCCCGCCGTGGCCTATGCCGGCCAGCCTTTTTTCCGCAGCGCCCTCGTCAGCTTTCAGGCCCGCAATCTCAATATGGATGTCCCGATCTCGCTGGCGGTGCTGCTGGCGGTCGGCATGTCGATTTTCCAGACCTTCACCAGCGCCCGCGACGCCTATTTCGATTCGGCGGTGATGCTGCTGTTCTTCCTGCTGGTCGGCCGGTTTCTGGACGAGAATATGCGCCGGCGCACCTCGTCGCTGGCGGAAAACCTCGTCACCCTGCGCGGCCAGTCGGCCACCAGGCGCGAGGATGACGGCAGCCTCACAGAAGTGCCGCTCTCGGCCCTCGCCCCCGGCGATCTGGTTCATGTCGCCGCCGGCGAGCGTATCGGCGTCGATGGTGAGGTGGTGAGCGGCATGTCCGATATCGATCTCAGCCTGGTCACCGGCGAAACCGCGCCGGAGCGGGTCGAGCCCGGCAGCAAGGTCATTGGCGGCACCCTCAACCAGTCCGGCAATCTGCTGATCCGGGTCGAGGCGGTGCTGAAGGGTACGGTGCTCGAAGAAATCGGCCGCCTGCTCGAAAACGCCGCCCAGGTGCGCGCCCGCTATGTGCAGCTGGCTGACCGCGCCGCCCGGGCCTATGTGCCGATCGTCCACAGCGCCGCCGCGCTCACCCTCATCGGTTGGCTCATTTATGGCGCCGACTGGCAGAGCGCCCTGCTCAACGCCATTTCGGTGCTGATCATCACCTGCCCTTGCGCTCTTGGCCTTGCCGTGCCGGTAGTGCAGGTGGTGGCTAGCTCCGTGTTATTCCGCGCCGGCGTGCTGATCAGTTCAGGAGATGCGCTGGAGCGCCTGGCCGAAATCGACACCGTCATTTTCGACAAGACCGGCACCCTGACCATGCCGGTGCCGCAAGTGCTCAACACCGATGAGATCGCGCCGGATCTGCTGCAGCGCGCGGGGCGCATCGCCGCCGCCAGCCGACATCCGCTGGCCGAGGCCATCGCCCGCGCCGCCGGGGTCGACACGCCGCTCGAGGGCGTCACCGAAGAGCCCGGGCGCGGGGTGCGCGCGTCAGGGGCCAGCGGGGAAATCCGCCTCGGCAATGCCGAATTTTGCGGTCTTGACCCCGAGGCCCTGCCGGAGCTGACAACCGGCTCGCGCATCTGGTACCGGGAGGGCGAGGCGCCGCCGGTGGAGTTCCGCCTTGCCCAGAGCCTGCGCGCCGACGCCAAAAGCACCATCGATCAGTTGAAAGCGCTCGGGCTTGAGGTGGAAATCCTGTCCGGTGACACCGAAGCGGCCGTGGCGGCGGCAGCGGCGGAACTGGGGATCGATCATTGGCGCGCCGGGCTGAAACCCGCCGACAAAATCGCCCGTCTGGAACAATTGCAGGCCGAGGGCCGCAAGCCGGCCATGGTCGGGGACGGGCTCAATGACGCCCCCTGCCTCAGCGCCGCCCATGCCTCCCTGTCGCCGGTATCCGCCGCAGATATCAGCCGCGCCGCCGCCGATTTCGTGTTCATGGGCGATGGGCTTGCCCCCATCCTCACCGCCCTGGCCACCGCGCGTATGTCCCGGCGTCTGATGTTGGAAAATCTCGGCTTTGCCGCCCTCTACAACACCATCGCCGTGCCGCTGGCGGTGCTCGGTTTCGTCAATCCGCTGATCGCGGCGCTTGCCATGTCCGGCTCATCGATTATTGTGACCCTCAATGCCCTGCGCACCCATTTGCTCAACCGGACAAGCAAACCCGAATGAATATTCTGCTTTTCCTGATTCCGATCGCCCTCATTCTGGCCGGGCTCGGCCTGGCGGCTTTCATCTGGTCGCTGAAATCAGGCCAGTATGAGGATCTGGACGGAGCCGCCTGGCGGGCGATCATGGATGACGACGACAAGCCGGATCCGCCCAAATA
>PKTQ01000009.1 GCA_002869085.1 Hyphomicrobiales bacterium
GTAGCCGTGCTGAAACATTTGCATGGACACCTCCGGACGAGGCGCAGCCGAGGACTAGCGACCAAGTGGGAGCGCAGCCTTAGCGGCGCTTGAGCGTCATAGCCCGAAGGGCGAAAAAGAGCGGAGCGGGCCGGTGCCGATTATCACTAGAAATAAGCCCGCCCTGCCGGAGCCATGACCTAAGGACCCCAGGTCCTTAGGGAATTGGCGCGAGGCAAATAAAACCTGGACCGGCCGGAACCGATTATCACTTAAAATGCCCCTTCCAAACCCCCTAATCCCGGTGATAGGGATGGCCGGCCAGGATCGCGAAGGACCGGTAGAGCTGTTCGGCCAGCAGCAGCCGGGCGATCTGATGCGGGAAGGTCATGGCGCTCATCGACAGGGTGAAATCAGCGCTGCGGCGCAGATCCGGGTGCAGCCCGTCCGGCCCGCCGATGAGGAAGCTCAGCGCCGGGGCGCCATCGTCTCGCCATTGGCCGATTCTGGCCGCGAGCGCCGGGCTGGTCAGGGATTTGCCCCGCTCGTCGAGGGCGATGATCAGGCCTTTTCCCGCTGCGCTGAGCGCCGCCATTTCCTCGGCTTTGCGCTCGGCGCTGGTTTTGCGCCGGCTTTCCAGGCTTTCGGTGATGTGGACCGCCGTCAGGCCCTGGCCCCGGCCGATGCCCTTGAGGCGGTCGACATAATGATTGAGCAGTTCAAGCTCCGGGCCGCGTTTCATCCGGCCGATGGCGGCAATGACAATATCCATGGACCGGCTCCTGCCTCATATCAATCAAATCAAACTTACTGGAGAGTCTGAACCGGAGAAATCCCCCCCGCAGGGCACAAATCCTTGTGCCCAAGGCAAGCCCGACTGGGCGCCGGCTGGTCAGGCCGCCCAGTCGGAGCTGGTGAGCCTGAATCAGATTCAGGCGAACTCAGCGCGAGACATAAAATTCAGGCCTTGTGCTCGAACGGCGTGTCGATCGACCACAATTTTTCCAGATTGTAAAATTCGCGCACTTCCGGGCGGAACACATGCACGATCACATTGCCGCAATCCACCAGCACCCAGTCGCAATGGGGCAGGCCTTCCAGGCGCGGGCGCCCATAGCCATGCTTGCGCACTTCGCGGCGCAGCTGATCGGCGATGGCGCCCACATGCCGCTGCGAGCGGCCCGAGGCCACGATCATCAGATCGGCAACCGAGCTTTTCCCAATCAGGTCGATGGAGGTGAGATCTTCGGCTTTCGCATCTTCGAGAATCCTGATCAGAAGTTCCGGAAGCTTGGACGGATCGCCGCGATGGGCCGAAACGGAAACACCGGCGTCGCTGGCTTCAGCGCGCCGCGCAGAGGTCTGGGTATTCAGAGCAAAGTTCCTTGTTGCTGATCGGCGGTGCTATCTTCATATCGCCTTGAACAAATGACGGCGGGGACAATTCCCCATTTCAGGATTTCAATCCTCATTCTCGCGTCAACACATGTCTCGCCAGGAGACAGGTCAAGATTAACCCCCCCGCATGACAATTTCAATGCGGTTTTACGAGGGGCTCGCCGAAGCGCCGGTCCACATAGTCTTCAATCATGTCCAGAAAGCGCACCGTTATATTTTCGCCCCGCAGAGTCTCGACCTTTTGCCCGTCCACAAACACCGGTGCCGCCGGGCTCTCGCCGGTGCCGGGCAGGCTGATGCCGATATCGGCGTGCTTGCTCTCGCCGGGGCCGTTAACGATGCAGCCCATCACCGCGATATTCACTTCCTCGAAGCCCGGATGCCGGGCCCGCCATTCCGGCGAACGCTTGCGCACAAAGGCCTCCACCTCCGCCGCCAGCTCCTGAAAGGTGGTGCTGGTGGTGCGCCCGCAGCCGGGGCAGGCGGTGATCTGCGGCGAAAAGGACCGCAATCCCATGCTTTGCAGCAGGGTCTGCGCCACCTCGACTTCGCGGGTGCGCGCCCCGCCCGGCTCCGGGGTCAGCGAAATGCGGATGGTGTCGCCAATGCCCATCTGCAACAGCACCCCCATGCCGGCGGTGGAGGCGACGATGCCCTTGTCGCCCATGCCCGCCTCGGTCAGCCCCAGATGCAGGGCATAATCGCTCCGCTCCGCCAGCATCCGGTAAATGACGATCAGATCCTGCACCTGCGAGACCTTGGCCGACAGCACGATGCGCTCACGCGCGAGGCCGATCTGCTCGGCCCGCTCCGCGCTTTCCAGCGCCGATTGCACGATCGCCTCATGCATCACCTCGCGGGCATCCCTCGGCGCGTCGAGGCCTGCGTTCTCTTCCATCAGCCGGGTCAGCAGCACCTGATCGAGACTGCCCCAATTGACCCCGATCCGCACCGCCTTGCCATGGCTGGCGGCGATGTCGATCATCCGGGCATAGCGGTCGTCCCGGCGCGCGCCGAAGCCGACATTGCCCGGATTTATCCGGTATTTGGCCAGCGCCCCGGCGCAGGCGGGAAATTCCTGCAGCAGCGTATGGCCGATATAGTGAAAATCCCCGATCAGCGGCACATCGACCCCGGCCCGGTCCAGCCCCTCGCGGATATAGGGCACCGATCTGGCCGCGTCGGCCCGGTCAACCGTGACCCGCACCATTTCCGCCCCCGCCTCGGCCAGGGCCAGGCATTGGTGCAAGGTGGCCTGGATGTCGGCGGTGTCCGTATTGGTCATCGCCTGCACCACAATGGGCGCCTCGCCGCCGACCACCACATCGCCGATCCTGACCGCCACCGTTTTATGCCGGGAAATCATCTTGCAGCTCCATGCTGTTGATCTGACGCCTTATGGCATGATCGCCGGCAAACGAAAAGGCCCGGCGCTGAAAAGCACCGGGCCCCGATTTGTTACATACCGCTCTGCGGTCAGTCGCGATTGCCGAACAGCGACAGCAGCATGACGAACAGGTTGATGAAGTCGAGATAGAGGCTGAGCGCCCCCATGATCGCCTTGCGGCCCATCACATCGCTGTTATCGAGCTCGTAATACATTTCCTTGATCTTCTGGGTGTCATAGGCGGTGAGGCCGGCAAACACCAGCACGCCGATCACCGACACGGCGAACTGGAGCGCCGAGCTCTGCAGGAACAGATTGACCAGCGAGGCGATGATGATGCCGATCAGGCCCATGAACAGGAACGAGCCCCAGCCGGAGATGTCCTTTTTGGTGGTATAGCCCCACAGGCTGAGCGCGCCGAACGAGGCCGCCGTGATGAAAAACACCCGGGCGATCGAGCCATGAGTATAGACCAGGAAGATCGACGACAGCGAGGCGCCCATCAGCGCCGCGAACACCCAGAACGACAACTGGGCGCCGGAAACGCTCATCTTGTTGATGCGTGCCGACAGCAGGAACACCATGCCCAGCGGCGCCAGCATCACCACCCATTTCAGCGGGCTGACAAACAGCAACCGGCCAAACTCGGTCAGCATGGTGCCATTGGCCAGCTTGGCCACCGCAGCGCCCGGATCCTGGGTCACCGCCATCATGAAGAAGCCATAGGCGACAACGCCGGTAATGGCGAGACCGATGGCCATGTAATTGTAAACGCTCAGCATATAGCTGCGCAGACCGGCGTCAATCTCATGCGCCTGGGTCCGCGAACCTGCTATATCCGCGTAATTCCGGTTATCGAAACCAGCCATTTATGTCATTCCTTTCAGAAGTCTGTTGCGTGATCCGCTCATGGGACCTGTTGGGAATATGGGAAATCGGACTATAAAATGCAAGAATGTCATGATTATGAAAACAACAGGCCCGCAAACTGCCGGCCGGACATCCCTGCCATGCTGCATATTGAAAATCTGCGCCGGCCCGGCCTCACACCGACCTCGCTGCATATCGATGCGGGCGAATGCGTCGCCCTGATGGGCCCGTCCGGGGCCGGCAAATCCCTGTTGCTGCGGGCCATCGCCGATCTCGACCCCAATGAGGGCGAACTGCGCCTGAACGGCGCCGAGCGTGCCGGCATCCCGGCGCCGGACTGGCGCCGCAAAGTGGGCTATCTGCCGGCCGAAACCGGCTGGTGGGCGCCGCTTGTTGCTGCCCATTTCACAGATTCCGCCGCCGCCGCACCGATCATTGCCGCCCTCAACCTGCCGCCGGACTGCCTGAACTGGCCGGTCGAGCGGCTCTCCACCGGCGAGAAGCAGCGCCTTGGTTTTGCCCGCCTGCTTGAGTTGCGGCCGCTGGTTTATCTGCTCGACGAGCCGACCTCGGCCCTCGATCCGGCCGCCATCGAGGCGGTCGAGGCCGTGATCGCCAAACGGCTGCACGAGGGGGCGGGGATTTTAATGACCACCCATGACGCCGCCCAGGCCGCGCGTCTGGCCGGACGGCAATTGCGCATCAAAGACGGCGCCGTCAGCGAGGCCGGCCCATGAACGCGATTCCCCTGACCTATTGGGATCTGGCCACCGCCTCCCTGCTGCTGGCCGCCAACGGCGTGCTGTCGGCCATTCTCGGGCTCGGCATTGCGGGGCGCCTGGCCATCGCCGCGCTGCGCATGCTGGTCCAGCTCCTGCTGATCGGCCTGGTGCTCACCTGGCTGTTCGCCCAGCAATCGCCCCTATGGACCGGGCTGGCGGCCCTGGTGATGATCGGTTTTGCCGGTTATGAAATCTCCGCCCGCCAGGACTACGCCCTCAAGGGCTGGTGGAATTACGGCCTCGGCGCCATGAGCATCACCATCGCTTCCACCCTGGTGGTGATGCTGGCGCTCACCACCCATATCCGCCCCACCCCCTGGTATCATGCCCAATACGCCCTGCCGATCCTCGGCATGATCCTGGGCAATGTGATGACCGGCGTCAGCCTGGGGCTCAACACCCTGACCACCACCGCCCGGCGCGAGCGCGCCGCCATCGAGGCGCGGCTGATGCTGGGCGCCAGCCGCGGCAAGGCTTTGTCCGGCACCGTCCGCCAGGCCTTGCGCAGCGGGCTGATCCCGCTGATCAACGCCATGTCGGTCATGGGGCTGGTGTCCCTGCCCGGCATGATGACCGGGCAGATACTGGCCGGCGCGCCGCCCATCGAAGCGGTCAAATATCAGCTTCTGATCATGTTCCTGATCGGCGGCGCCACCGGCTCGGGGGTTATATTGGCGGTTTATGGCGCCGCCCACCGGCTCACCGACGCCCGCCACCGCCTGCGGCTTGACCGCCTCGGGGCAAACTCCGGGCACTGATCAGCCGAAACCCGGGCGGCGAGTAACGCCTATTTGGTTTTGGTGGTTTTTTTCTTGGCTTTGCTCTTGGCCTTTTTCACCGTCTTTTTGGGCTCGGATTTTGCCTTGCTGCCGGTTTTCTTGGCCGGTTTTTTCGCCTTGGTCTTGGACTTGGCCTTGCTGTCGCTGGCCTTGGATTTGGCCTTGCTGTCGCTGGCCTTCACCTTCTTGCTGTCGCTGGTCTTCTTGGTGGTCTTCTTGGTGGTCTTCTTGGTGGTTTTCCTGGTGGCCTTTTTCTCAGTCTTCTTGGTGGAAGACTTTTTGGCGCTCTTGCCGCCCTTCGAGCGGCAATAGGCCGAGACCTTGGTGCCCTTGGAGGTCTTATAGCTGTCCACCCACACGCAATCATCGCGGCGCCCGCAGGAGGTTTTCGACTCAAGGCTCTTGCATTCGGAAGCGGCCTCGGCCGGACCCGCGACCGGCAGCAGCACCAGGGCGGCAAGGGCAAACAGAGCGGCAAGGATAATTCGCATGGGATATGTTCTCCTGGACAATGATTTGTGCAGCCCGGCCGATACGGCGCGAATGCGAATCAAACCCGGGCAATGGGGCACTATACAGCAATTGCGGCGCAAATCAGATATCCCCCGCCATAAGCCCGCCCGGGAGCTGCCTTTCGCCCAACTGGCGGCTTGCCTAGGCAAGGGCTGATCCTGTAAAGCGTGCCTATGGAATTTCTTCACATCCGCCCCGCCCGGCCGGGGCCGTCACAATTGGACAGGAAGTGCGCATCATGACCACGCAAGAGAAAATCAACAAAGTCGTTCTGGCTTATTCGGGCGGCCTCGATACCTCGATCATTCTGAAATGGCTCGAGGTCACCTATGGCTGCGAGGTGGTGACCTTCACCGCCGATCTCGGCCAGGAGGAAGAACTGGAACCGGCCCGGCAAAAGGCCGAAATGATGGGGATCAAACAGATCTTTATCGAGGATCTGCGCGAGGAATTCGTGCGCGATTACGTCTTCCCCATGTTCCGCGCCAACACGGTCTATGAGGGCCAGTATCTGCTCGGCACCTCGATTGCCCGCCCGCTGATCGCCAAGCGCCAGATCGAGATCGCCCATGAGGTCGGCGCCGACGCGGTCTGCCACGGCGCCACCGGCAAGGGCAACGACCAGGTCCGCTTCGAGCTCGGCTATTATGCCTGCGATCCGGCCATCAAGGTCATCGCCCCCTGGCGCATCTGGGATTATGCCAGCCGCGAGGATCTGATCCGCTTTGCCGAGCAAAACCAGATTCCGGTGCCCAAGGACAAGCGCGGCGAGGCGCCGTTCTCCTGCGACGCCAATCTGCTGCACACCTCCTCGGAGGGCAAGCTGCTGGAAGACCCGATGGTCGAAGCGCCCGAATATGTCTATCAGCGCACCATTTCGCCCGAGGCCGCCCCGGAACAGCCCACCTATATCACCATCGCCTTCGAGAAGGGCGACGCGGTGGCGATTGACGGGGTCGCCATGACCCCGGCAGTGCTGCTGAAAAAGCTCAACGATCTTGGCCGCGACAATGGCATTGGCCGGCTCGACCTGGTGGAAAACCGCTTTGTCGGCATGAAATCCCGCGGCATTTACGAGACCCCGGGCGGCACCATCCTGCTCGAGGCCCATCGCGGCATCGAACAGATCACCCTTGACCGCGGCGCCGCCCATCTCAAGGACGAGCTGATGCCCCGCTATGCCGAACTGATCTATAACGGCTTCTGGTTCAGCCCCGAGCGCGAAATGCTGCAGGCGCTGATCGACCACAGCCAGGAGAAGGTGACCGGCAATGTCCGCCTCAAGCTCTATAAGGGTTCGGCCACCTGTGTCGGGCGCGAATCGCCCTATTCGCTCTATTCCGAGGAACATGTGACCTTCGAGAAGGACTCCGTATACGACCAGCGCGACGCCACCGGCTTCATCAAGCTGAACGCCCTGCGCCTGCGCCTGCTCAACAAGGACCGGGCCAGCAAGCTCTAGACCCGGCCCGGCACATGGCAGCCGAAGAGGAACCAGTGATGCATCCGGTGCTGAAAGCCGTGCTCGAATTCGGGCCATTGGCGGTGTTTTTCATCGTCAATGGCCGCTACGGCATCTTTGCGGCCACCGGCAGTTTCATGGTGCTCAGCACCGCCGCCCTGGCGATAGGCTGGATCATCACCCGCAAGATCGCCATGATGCCGCTGGTGACCGCGATCTTCGTGCTGGTGTTCGGCGGGCTGACCCTGTGGCTGAACGATGCCACCTTCATCAAGGTCAAGCCGACCCTGGTCTATTGCCTGTTCGCGGTGATCCTGACCGGCGGCTATCTCTTCAAGCGCTATTTCCTGCAGAACCTGTTCGGGGCCGCGCTGCGGCTCGACGAGGCGGGCTGGCGCAGCATGACCCTGCGCTGGAGCGGGTTCTTCATCGTTCTTGCCGTGCTGAACGAATATGTGTGGCGGAACTATTCGACCGATATGTGGGTCAATCTGAAAGTGTTTGGCTTCGCGCCGCTGACCATTGTCTTTGCCCTGCTGCAAAGCGGCCTGATCAAACGCCACATGATTGAGGACCAGGAGCCGGCCGGGCCTTCGTCATGACCGTGCGGCTGCCGCGCAAGCTCGCCAGGCTCGACCGCTCTCCGGTCTATCTGGTGCATCGCACTCAGCAATTGGCCACTGAAATCTTCAACCGGGAGCTGGCGGTGCTGGATCTGACCCGGCCGCAATTCACCCTGCTGATGACCATTTCGCTGCACCCGAAACTGAGCCAGAAGCAAATCTCGGCCCGCACCGGCATCGATCAGAGCACATTGGGCCAGATGGCGGCGCGCCTCGAGCAGCGCGGCCTGCTGCAGCGCGCCCGCCGGCCGGGCTCACCGCGCGGCCTGATGCTCGCCCTCACCCGCAAGGGCACCACGCTGCTGGAAAAAGCCAAAACCCTGGCCGCCAATGCCGACCGCAACCTGCTGCATACGGTGCCCCCGGCCGAGCGGCGCATCGTGATGAACGCCCTGACCGCCTGGTCGGACCTGCTGGACGAGCCGCGCTGACGCGCCGCGCCGGCCTATGGCTCCAATTCGATATCCCAATACAGATAGTCCATCCAGCTTTCATGCAGGAAATGCGGCGGAAAGCGGCGGCCATTATTCTGCAACTCCATCACCGTCGGCCGATGGGGCGGGCGCTGCGGATGCATGCCGGCCTGGTCCGGCATCTTGCCGCCTTTTTTCAGATTGCACGGGGCGCAGGCGGTGGTGATATTGGTCCATTCGGCTTGGCCGCCGCGCGAGCGCGGGATCAGATGGTCGAAGGTCAGATCTTCATGGCTGCCGCAATATTGGCAGGTGAAACGATCGCGCAGGAACAGGTTGAACCTTGTGAAGGCCGGATAGACCGGCTGCTTGAAATAGGTCTTCAGCGCGATCACCGAAGGCAGCTTCATCTCGAAGGTCGGGCTGCGCACCGTGCGCTCATAGGCGCTGACAATCTCCACCCGGTCCAGGAACACCGCCTTGATCGCGCTTTGCCAGGGCCATAGCGACAGCGGGTAATAGCTGAGCGGCCGGAAATCGGCGTTCAGCACCAGCGCCGGGCAATTCTCCGGCGAGACGGCTTTCGAAATGATCGTCACGTCGACACGCGGAACTATCCTGATTCGTTGCAGTGTGACATAGCATAGCCTCTGTTACAGGCTTGTGAAGTCCCTGTTGATCGAGCTACAACCGGCCGGCTGTTTTCGCGGCGGCGCCGCGGCCATGAAAAAGGGCGGAACATGACAAGAGCGAGCGCGACCCTGATCGGACTTCTGGCCATCGTCATGTGGTCAACCCTGGCGCTGTTCACCGCCGCCAGCGGCAAGGTGCCGCCGCTGCAGCTTGTGGCCATGTGCCTGCTGGTTGGCGGCCTGCTCGGCATGACCCGCTGGCCCGGCCATCCCGGCCGCATCGCCCTGGCTTTCGGCCAATCGGGCGCGGTCTATGCCCTGGGCTGTGCCGGCCTGTTCGGGTTTCATCTGTTCTATTTCACCGCCCTGCGGCACGCCCCGGTGATCGAAGCCAGCCTGATCAGCTATTTATGGCCGATGCTGATCGTGCTGTTTTCCGCCCTGCTGCCCGGCGAGCGCCTCGGCTGGCATCATCTTATTGGCGCGGCGCTCGGACTGGCCGGTGCGGTGCTGATCGTCACCGGCGGCAAGGCGATCGCTTTCCGGATTGAATATCTCACCGGCTATCTGGCCGCGCTCGGCGCGGCGCTGAGCTGGTCCTCCTATTCGGTGTTGTCGCGGCGCTTTGCCCATGTCGGCGTCGATGTGATCACCGTGTTCTGCCTGGCCAGCGCGGCGCTGGCGGCCATCGCCCATCTGCTGCTGGAGACCACTCTCTGGCCACAAGGACCGGGCCAGTGGCTGGCGGTTCTGGGGCTCGGCCTGGGGCCGGTCGGCGGGGCGTTCTATGTCTGGGATACCGGCATGAAACATGGCGATATCCAGTTTCTCGGCGTATCGGCCTATGCCGCCCCGCTGGTCTCGACCCTGCTGCTGATCGTCGCCGGCTATGCCGCTTTTACCTGGGTGGTGGCGCTGGCGGTGGTGGCCATGACCGTGGGCGCGCTGATCGCCGCCCGGGATATCCTGCTGGGGCACGCCCGAATGAAGAGCCCCCGTCAGACCGGCACCGGCTGACG
>PKTQ01000248.1 GCA_002869085.1 Hyphomicrobiales bacterium
CGGCCCGGCCCTCGGCGGCGCGGGCCGCCGGCCCGTTGCTGCGGCAGGAAAACCCGCCACCGGGTCTGTACCGCCATCCTGAAATAAGGTAAGGGAAGCGGTCTTGGTTGTTGCGCAGCCCGTTGGCTCCGCTTTCCCGCAATATATGGATGGAATGATGACGAAGAGCTCTGCCGGCCTGGGTTCCGATCTGGTGAAGAAGATTGACGATCGCGACTATACGGTCGGGGTGATCGGCCTCGGCTATGTCGGCCTGCCGCTGATGCTGGCCTTTTCCCGCACCGGCCTTCGCATACTCGGTTTCGACATGGACCCGGAAAAGCCCGCCTGCCTGAAGGCCGGCAAGTCCTATTTCCGGCACCTGCCCGACAGCGCGGTGGCGGAAATGACGGCGACGGGACGCTTCGACGCCACCACCGATTTTTCGCGGCTCGGCGAGGCGGACGCCCTGCTGATCTGCGTGCCGACCCCGCTCGCCCATGACCGCACTCCGGATGTGTCCTATGTCATCGACACCGGCGAGACCATTGCCCAATATCTGCGCCCCGGCCAGTTGATCGTTCTGGAATCCACCACCTATCCCGGCTGCACCCGCGAGGTGCTGCTGCCGATCCTGGAACGCAGCGGCCTGAAATGCGGCGAGGATTTCCTGCTCGCCTATTCGCCCGAGCGCGAGGATCCGGGCAACCAGTCCTTCGAGACCGGCACCATTCCCAAAGTGGTGGCCGGGCATAATGAGGCGGCGCTAAAGGTGGCCAAGGCGCTCTATGCCACCGCCATCCCGGAGATTGTCGAAGTGTCGGGGCTCGACACCGGCGAGGCGGTCAAGATCACCGAGAATGTGTTCCGCGCCGTCAATATCGCCCTGGTCAACGAGCTGAAGGTGATCTATGAGCGCCTCGGCATCGATGTGTGGGAGGTCGTTGACGCGGCCAAGACCAAGCCGTTCGGCTATATGCCGTTCTATCCCGGGCCGGGGCTGGGCGGGCATTGCATCCCGATCGACCCGTTTTATCTGACCTGGAAAGCGCGCCAGACCGAGACCGCCACCCGGTTCATCGAACTGGCCGGCGAGATCAATGTGTCGATGCCCCATCATGTGGTGGCCCGCCTGCAGGACGGGCTGAGCGATCATTTCGGCAAGGCGGTCCGGGGCGCCAGGGTGCTGGCGGTCGGCATCGCCTATAAGAAAAACATCGACGACATCCGCGAAAGCCCGGCCCTGACCATCATCGAGCTGGTCGAAGCCAAGGGCGCGGTGTGCGATTTTCACGACCCCTTTATTCCCGAGGTGCCCCAGACCAGGGAACACGGTGAACTGGCGGGCCGCAAATCCGTGGATCTGAGCCCCGAAAGCCTGGCCGGCTATGACGCCATGATCATCTGCACCGATCACGATGTCATCAACCGCAAGCAATTGATCGATTTCGGCGGCCTCATTGTGGATACGCGCAATGCCATGAAGGGGCTGAGCGGCCGCGCCGTGGTGGTGAAAGCCTAGGGTCCTGCCCCTAAGTCTGCCGCCGATCCTACCCTTCAGCCAAACGCCCCGCCGGCCGCTGAGTTCGCCGCCGGCCGACATATTTTCGCCCTGAAATCAACCGGGAATGGTCACAATCCGGTTAAATTGAAGCCCCATTGATCCCCTAGCCTGGGCACTCATGCGAATAAGCCGCACAATCGGGGTGTCATCATGTCAAGCTTCGCCGCAATCTCCGCCACAGATCCGGAAACAAGGCCGCTAATCCGGCCCATAACTGTTCTCAACGCCCTGGCTGTGCTGGCCGGGTTGCTGCTTGCCGCCCTGATGGCGGCGCCGCTGCGGGCCGGTGCCGAACCGGCCAGGGCGCCGCGACTGGTGGCGCTGTCCCAGGTCAATTACGGCGCGCTGCTGCTGCAAGCCGGCCCCCAGGGCAAATATGTCGAGGCGCCGCTGGTGGCCTCCGATATCGATATCAAGATCACCGGGATCATCGCCCGCGCCGTCATCACCCAGCGCTTCCGCAATCCCGCCAAGGGCTGGGCCGAGGGCAAATATGTGTTTCCCCTGCCGGACAATGCCGCCGTGGATACGTTGAAGATGATGATCGGCAAGCGCTTCATCGAGGGCCGCCTGAAGGAGCGCCGCGAGGCCAAAATCATCTATGAAAAGGCCAAGGCGGCGGGCAAGAAGGCGGCTCTGGTCGAGCAGGAGCGGCCCAATATGTTCACCAATTCGGTGGCCAATATCGGCCCCGGCGAGACCGTGGTGGTCCAGCTTGAATATCAGCACGAGATCCGCCAGGACGGCGGCGAATACCGCATGCGGGTGCCGCTGGTGGTGGCGCCGCGCTATCTTCCCAAACCGGTCATGCATCTGGCCGCCCACCGCCCCGGTGAGATGACGGTCGCGATCAGCGATCCGGTGCCGGATGCCGGGCGCATCAGCCCGCCGGTGCAGCACCCGGCAAAGGGCAAGCGCAATCCGGTCTCGATGAACATCCATCTGGCGCCCGGTTTTGCCCTCGGCGAGATCAAAAGCCCCCATCACAAGATCGCCGTCCGGCGCGAGGGCAGCGATGCCGCGCTGATCGGTCTGGCCGATGGCGAGGTCTGGGCCGAACGTGATTTCGAACTCACCTGGACCGCCCGCCCCGGCGCGGCCCCGGACGCCACCCTGTTCCGCGAGACCGTGGACGGCCAGACCTATCTGCTGGCCATGATCAACCCGCCGGCCATGACGGATGGTCAGCCCCTGAAGCCGCGCGAAATGGTATTCGTCATCGACAATTCCGGCTCCATGTCCGGCCAGTCCATGCGCCAGGCCAGGGAAGGCCTGCTCTATGCTCTCTCGCGCCTGAAACCCGCCGACAGCTTCAACATCATCCGCTTCGACGACACCATGGACCAGCTTTTTGCCGATGCGGTCGCCGCCAATGACGCCAATCTGACCAAAGCCCGGGCCTTTGTCGCCGGGCTGGAGGCCAATGGCGGCACCGAGATGCTGCCGGCCCTGAAGGCGGCGCTCATCGATGCGCGGCCCGGCGACACCGGCCGCCTGCGCCAGGTGATCTTCCTCACCGACGGGGCGATCGGCAATGAAAGCCAGCTCTTCGCCGCCATTCAGGCCGGGCTCGGGCGCTCGCGCATCTTCACGGTCGGCATCGGCTCGGCCCCCAACAGCTTCTTCATGAGCCGCGCCGCCACTTATGGACGTGGCAGTTTCACCCATATCGGCCAGACTTCGGAGGTCAAGACCCGCATGGCCGCCCTGGTGCGCAAGCTGGAGCAGCCGGCCATGACCGATCTGCGGGTGAACTGGCCCGGCTCCGCCGATCCGGAAAGCTGGCCCAACCCGCTGCCCGACCTGTATGCCGGTGAGCCGATCGTGCTGACCGCCCGCATGGACAAACTAGCGGGCGACATGGAACTGAGCGGTGATCTGGCCGGCCGGCCCTGGTCGCTGAAACTGGCGCTCGGCAGCGCCGAGAGCGGCACCGGCATCGCCCGGCTATGGGCGCGGCGCAAGATCATGGCCCTGGAAGGCATCCGCTATCAGACCCGGGACTGGAAGGCCCATGATGCCGCTCTGCTGGCCATCGCCCTGAAATACGGCCTGGTGAGCCGCCTGACCTCGCTGGTGGCGGTCGATGTGACCCCAAGCCGCCCCAAGGGCGCCGAGCTCATCAGCGCCGATGTGCCGCTCAACCTGCCTGCGGGCTGGAATTTCGAAAAAGTGTTCGGCGAGGATCTGCCCGCCATCGATGAGGAGATCAGCCCCACCTCGATCCGGGAGGCCGCGCTGATCAAAACCACCGACACCCCGCCGGTGGCCGCCAATCAGAAACCGAAAGGCCTGCCCCTGCCGGCCGGCGCCACTGAGGCCGACCTGCAGATCATGGTCGGGCTGATCGCCCTGATGATGGCGGCGCTGCTGCTGCTGATGCTGGTCCTGCGCCGGCGCGGTTTCGGCCCGGCCGATGAGCGGAGGCCGGCATGAGCAAGGCGGCCCGGCCGGCGGGGCGCCTCGCCCGCCTTGTGGGGCGCGCCAGGCGCGCCCTTGCGGGCCTCAACCTGTCCGAACGCCTCGCGGTCGCGGTCATCGCCTTCTTCGTGCTGGTCGGCTGCGCCTTTCTCGGCCATGGGCTTTATATCAAGGCCAAGGCCGAGCTTGCGCAAATTCTGCTGGAGCGGGCCTGGACCCGCACCCTGGCGGGCGCGCCCCATGCCAGGCCCTGGACCTGGGCCGATATGTGGCCGGTCGCCCGGCTCGACATGCCGCGCCTCGGGCGCTCGGCCATCGTGCTCAATGCCGCCAGCGGCGAGGCCATGGCCTTCGGCCCCGGACATCTGCAGCGCAGCCCGCTGCCCGGTCAGGCCGGCATCTCGGTGATCGTCGCCCATCGCGACACGCATTTCGCTTTTCTCAAACATGTGCGGCCAAAGGACATATTGCGCATTACCCTGGCCGATGGCCGCCCGCGCCGCTACCGGGTCAGCGGTTTTGAAGTGGTGGAAGCGGACGCATCGGGCATCGAGGCCCATGTCCCCGGTCCCTCGAAGCTGGCGCTGGTGACCTGCTGGCCCTTCGGCGCCCTCAGCGGCGGCTCATTGCGCTATGTGGTGCATGCGGAGGCTGAGCCCGGGCCGGTGCGCAGCGCTGAGATTCGCTGGCGCACCCCCGGCGAGGGGCTGTCACCATAGCCGTGCTCATAGGCCCTGACCTCAAAGGCGTCCCGGGTGATCTCAAGCAATTCCCCGGGCCGGAGCAGAAATTCCGGCCGCGATGGGCGCCCGAACGCCTCATTGCCGGCGGCGAAGGTCTCATAGAGCAGCAAGCCGCCATCGCCGACCGCCGCCAGGATGTCCGGCAGGATGGGCCGCCACAGATAATTGGTCACCACCACACAGTCGAAGCGCCGTCCGCCGAGCGGCCAGGGCGCGCCGGTTTCCAGATCCGCCGCGATGATCTCGATCTCTTTAAGCCCGGCAATCGCCGAAATGTCCCGGTCGATCGCGGTCACCGCCGCGCCCTGGTCCCGGAACAACAGGCTGTGGCGCCCGCCGCCGCAGGCCACGTCCAGCACAGTGGAGCCGGCGGCCACGTCACCGGCAAAGCGCCGGATCCATGCCGAGGGCGCCGTCATGGCGCGCGCATCCCGCGCGAGCGCATCAATTCGGCATGCAGCCTCTGGCGCACCGCCCCCGGCGCGCCGATATCGGAGATTTTCATCTGCCGCCCATTATGCAGATGAACCACGATTTCGCCCACATTGAACCAGCGCCCGATAAAGCTCTGCGCCAGGGCGATCCGGTCGATCTCGTCAAGTGGAATTCGGGTCGAGGTGATGCGCGGCCAGCCGCGCGCCATCCACAACTGCCCTTCGGCGGCGGTGATCCACACGCTGTTGAAGCGCAGGAAGCCGTACATCAGCAATAGGGGCGTGCCCAGGCTGAACACGATCAGCGCCGTGCGGGCGATGACCCCGTCGCCGCGCCCCAGCAGCGCCAGCAATGCCCAGAGCAGCCCATAGGTGACCCCCACCAGCACCGCCGGCGCGAACAGGGTCCAATGTGCGCGGCCAACCGCCCCTGCCTGCATGTGGCATCCCCCCCATGGATCATGAATGCATGACCCGGACCCCCCGTCCGGATCAACTCATGCTCCGGCACCGCCCGCGAACGGACGGCACCGATTTACATCTTTGTGGTTCAGGCTAACCCCGCGGCGGCGGCGGCGCTATTGTTTTTTATTGTCGGAGGCCCTGAAAAAGGTGGTGCCCGACGTCAATTGCTTGGTCAGAACCGCCAGGGACGCTCCGTGCGATATGGGTCCGGCGGCGATGAATCCGATCACGCTGCCATTCGGTCCCTGCTTGGCCCGGCCATATCCGGCCATGGCGTCGTCCGAGGCGCCGACCCGGTAGGGCACGCTGATCTCGCGATAGCTGATGAACGGATCGGATGTGGGAAACAGCGAAATGCCGTTGGACAGATGAATCGGCGCGCTGAACATTTTTTTCAGCTCGTTCTTCTCCATCTTGCGCGCGAAGGCGAAAATATAGGACTCATTGTCCGGCGTCATGACGAACATGTCGATGTCCTTGGGCAGCATGCCCCGCCAGCCCGAAGGCACCACGAAGCCAACCCCGGCTTCCGGCACTTCGATAAATTCCCCGCTGACATATTCCCGTCCCTTTTCCATCTTGGATGCCAGGGCCGGAAGGTTGAAAATAAGTGCCGCGCTCAGGGCGCAGATGAGAATCCATGCGTGTTTCAATCGGGTTCCCTCCTAATCTCACGTCACTGTCGCAGGCGTTTTCCGCCCTTATATTTGATATCGAATCCCGCCCTCTCCCGGCGCGATGATATGTCGCATCCCGTGACTCGACTACTCATAAGAGTAAAAATGAGCGCTGACAATCTTATTAGAATTTGCTTAAGGAAGCCGGTTCAGCCGAGGCCCGCCCCCAACGCAAAAGACCGGCATTGCTGCCGGCCTTGCTACGGGGGGAGGAAATTCAGGCCGCTAACGGCTTGATATGAATGGCTTAAGGCTTGCCGCCGCGACCGCCGCGGCCGCCGCCGCCCAGCCCGCCTTCACCGCCGAATGCGCTGGCGGAAAACCGTTTCGGCGAGGGTGTGCGGATCACAATCGGCTGTTGGCCGGCAGTCGAGGACCGGTATCTCCACACAAAGCGGCCATCATCGCAGGAGCAGTCGGTGACCGATTTCGGGCAGTGCACCGCCGCGTTGCGTTGGCTGCACACATTGAGCATGCCGGCTTTGCTCATGCGGAAATAACTTTCATTGACACGGGTGCTGGCATCGGCCGGGGTGATCGCCAATGCGGTGAAAACGATCGAAGCGGCCAGGGCGAAGCCGGCCAGCGGCCGGGGGAGGGGGTTGGTGTTGGTCATGGGGCTATCCTCAATTGGCTTGGTTTGTTGTTGTTGCCTCACTATGACTGCGAAGATAGCCGGCCCGCCATGAACCCGGTCTGAGTGCTCCGTTAACATTTCGTTCATATTTTCCGGCCCTTCGCCCCCGCCTTTTAATTTGCCGGGGCGGGAACCAGAATTGACTTCACCCGCGGGCGACACGCCCTATATTGTGTTCATGTCCAGAGGATTTTCAGAATATGCGGATGTGGCCGCCTTCGTGCCCCACCGCCCCGAGCGCCCGGAGAAGACCGAGGGCGGCGTGCGGCTGGAACTGGTCAGCGAATATGAGCCCGCCGGCGATCAGCCGACCGCCATCCGCGAGCTGGTCGAGGGGGTGGCCAATGGCGAGCGCACCCAGGTGCTGCTCGGGGTCACCGGCTCGGGCAAGACTTACACCATGGCCAAGGTGATCGCCGAAACCCAGCGCCCGGCGCTGATTCTGGCGCCGAACAAGACCCTGGCCGCCCAGCTCTATGGTGAGTTCAAGAGCTTCTTTCCCGGCAATTCGGTCGAATATTTCGTCTCTTATTACGATTATTACCAGCCCGAGGCCTATGTGCCGCGCACCGATACCTATATCGAGAAGGAAAGCTCGATCAATGAGCAGATCGACCGTATGCGCCACGCCGCCACCCGGGCATTGCTCGAGCGCGACGATGTGATCATCGTCGCCTCCGTCTCCTGCATTTACGGCATCGGCTCGGTGGAAACCTATTCGGCGATGACCGTCACCGTCACAACCGGCGCGTCCGCGCCGCGCCAGGATCTGCTGGCCGATCTGGTGGCTCTGCATTATCAGCGCAACGACATGGCCTTCCAGCGCGGCACTTTCCGGGTGCGCGGCGATTCGGTCGAGATCTTCCCGGCCCATCTGGAAGACCGGGCCTGGCGCATCTCGCTGTTTGGCGACGAGGTCGAGCGCATCGATGAGTTCGATCCCCTGACCGGCCAGAAGACCGCCAGGCTCGATGCGGTCAAGATCTATCCCAACTCCCACTATGTCACCCCGCGCCCCACCCTGCAGCAGGCGGTCAAGGGCATCAAGGCCGAGCTGGTCACCCATCTGGACTATCTCAACCGGGAAAACCGGCTGCTGGAGGCCCAGCGCCTGGAGCAGCGCACCATGTTCGATCTGGAGATGATCGAGGCCACCGGGTCCTGCGCCGGTATCGAGAATTATTCCCGCTATCTGACCGGGCGCAAGCCCGGCGAGCCGCCGCCGACCCTGTTTGAATATCTGCCCGACAATGCGCTGGTGTTCACCGATGAAAGCCATGTCACCGTGCCGCAGCTTGGCGCCATGTATAAAGGCGATTACCGCCGCAAGAGCACTTTGGCCGAATTCGGCTTCCGCCTGCCGTCCTGCCTCGACAACCGGCCGCTGAAATTCGAGGAATGGGACGCCATGCGCACCAGCACCGTCTGCGTCTCGGCCACCCCCGGCCCCTGGGAAATGCAGCAGGCGGGCGGGGTGTTCGCCGAGCAGGTGATCCGCCCCACCGGGCTGATTGACCCGGAGGTGATCATGCGCCCGGCCACCAGCCAGGTCGACGATCTGCTGGACGAATGCCGCCGCGCCGCCGCCGCCGGCCAGCGTGTGCTCGTGACCACCCTCACCAAGCGCATGGCCGAGGACCTGACCGAATATATGCACGAGACCGGCGTGCGGGTGCGCTACATGCATTCCGACATCGATACGCTGGAGCGCATCGAGATCATCCGCGATCTGCGCCTCGGCGCTTTCGATGTGCTGATCGGCATCAATCTGCTGCGCGAGGGGCTCGACATTCCCGAATGCGCCCTGGTGGCCATTCTCGATGCCGACAAGGAGGGCTTCCTGCGCTCGGAAACCAGCCTGGTGCAGACCATCGGCCGCGCCGCGCGCAATGTGGACGGCCGGGTCATTCTCTATGCCGACCGGGTCACCGGTTCCATGCAGCGCGCCATGGACGAGACCACCCGCCGCCGCGACAAGCAGATGGCCTATAACGCTACCCACGGCATCACCCCGCAAAGCGTGCGCAAGAATATCGGCGACATTCTGGAAAGCGTCTATGAACAGGACCACGTCACCGTCGATGCCGGTTTTGCCGAGGACGGCCATCTGATCGGCCACAATCTCGAAGCCCATATCAAGGATATGGAAAAACGCATGCTGGCGGCGGCCGAGGATCTGGAGTTCGAGGAGGCCGCCCGCCTGCGCGATGAAATCAAGCGCCTGCGCGACAC
>PKTQ01000246.1 GCA_002869085.1 Hyphomicrobiales bacterium
GCAAGCTCGTCATCGCTGATCTGGTTGAGCTCCAATTCATAAAACAACAGGCCAGAGCCGATCGTATTGAGGCGCTCCTGAATATCGCCGAGGAATTTGGCATGCACCGGACTGGAGCCGTCGGCCTCATAGAGAAGCCGGGCATAAGAGCCGATCTTGCCGAGGGCATCGCCGAGCGCTTCATAGATACGGACCGATTCGGCCAGCGCATCGGCATCCCCTGCGGCCAGCCCGGTCAGCTTGCCGGCATAGGCGTCGATGAAGCGCTTCGCGCTCGATTCGGCCTCGTCCAGATCGGCAAAAATCTGTTCATCTTCGGGACTGGCATAGAGATCGGACAGGTCCCAGCTCGGCAAATCGCCAAGGGCGTTAACTTTTTCGGCTGCCTGAGGTTCAGCCGCGGACCGGCTGGCAGATTCGATATTCGCGGCTGTTTTCAAGGGATTCACTCCATTGGCGGGGGTTCTGGCCTGTTGATTCATATCGGCATGAGGGCGGCAAAGGTCAAGAAATATGGTAAACAGAACCTAAACACTTGATTAATCAGGTTTTTACGCTTCTCCGCCAGACTATCCCCATATGAAAGGCTCTGTTTTGAGTCGCGTTGATCGTATGAAGGTTCGCGTCCTGATGAACAAAAAAGTCCTAATCGTAGATGATGATCCCGTCCAGCGGCGGCTGTTGACCGAAGTTGTCAAAAAGGCCGGTCTGGAAAGCCTGGAAGCCGAAGGCGGCGTTGAGGCGCTTAAATTGTGCGACGGCCCGGAAGGCAATCTGATTTCCCTGATGATCCTCGATCTGGTGATGCCGGATCTCGACGGCATGGGGGTTTTGGAGCGCCTGCGCCCGAAAAAACCGCATCTGCCGGTGATCGTGCAGACCGCCCATGGCGGCATCGACACCGCCGTCTCGGCGATGCGGGCCGGCGCGGATGATTTCGTGGTCAAGCCGGTGAGCCCGGAGCGATTGCAGGTTTCGATCAAGAACGCGCTGAAAGTGAATGCGCTCACTTCGGAGCTGACCCGCTCGCGCAATCAGAGCCGGGGCTTTCTGTCCTTTGACGAGCTGATCGCCGGCAGCCCGGCCATGACCCAGGCGCTGAAGATCGGCCGCCGCGCGGCGCAGTCCAACATTCCGATCCTGCTCGAAGGCGAAAGCGGGGTCGGCAAGGAAGTGTTCGCGCGGGCCATTCAGGGCTCGGGCGAGCGCAGCGGCAAGCCGTTCATCACCGTCAATTGCGGGGCGATCCCGGACAATCTGGTGGAGAGCATTCTGTTCGGCCATGAAAAAGGCGCTTTCACCGGGGCGGCCGAGAAACATGACGGTAAATTCGTCGAAGCCTCGGGCGGCACTCTGTTTCTGGACGAGGTCAGCGAATTGCCGCTCGACACCCAGGTCAAGCTGTTGCGGGCGCTGCAGGAGGGCGAGGTGGACCCGGTCGGCGCCAAGCGGCCGGTGAAGGTGGATATCCGGCTGATTTCGGCCACCAATAAGGACATGATCCAACTGGTGACCGAGGGCAAGTTCCGCGAGGATCTCTATTACCGGCTGAATGTGTTCCCGATCACCATCCCGCCGCTGAGCCGGCGCGCCGACGATATTCCGGCCCTGACCGAGCTGTTCATCACCCGCCTTGCCGCCGAGGAAGGCCGCCGCATCGCCGGCGTGATGCCCGATGCGATGGAGATGCTGCAGAAATATGAGTGGCCCGGCAATGTGCGCCAGTTGGAAAATGCGGTATTCCGCGCCATCGTGCTGTGCGAGGGCGATGTGCTGACCAAAGCGGAATTTCCGCAGATCGCGGCCCAGGTCGATGGCTATGTGCCCTCGCCGCCGCCGGCGCCCCGAAGCACCCAGCGCCCGATCTATCAGGGCCCGGCGATGATCGGCGACGGCTTGCCGGCGCCCAAGGGCGCGGCGGCGATACCGTCGGCCATTATCGGCAATGGAGTGCAGATTCTGTCCGACAGCGGCGATGTGCGCAAGCTGGAGGAAGTGGAAGCGGATATCATCCGTCACGCCATCGGCCATTATCAGGGCCATATGTCGAAAGTGGCGCGCGGGCTTGGCATCGGGCGCTCGACACTCTATCGAAAAGTCAAGGAGATGGGCCTGGAAGCCGGATTATAACACCGGCGGCCGCGAAGGTGCGCGCAAGAGCGCGGGTCCATGTGCCGGCAGGTTGAACAATAATCCGGACATGAGAGGCAGCAGGGGGCAGGAATGAAGCCGGGGACGATCTTACTCAGCATGGCGGTGCTGGCCGGCGCCGGGCTGGGCGGCGCTCCGGCCGGAGCGGCGTTCATGTCGCCGGGCCAGGATGGGGCCGCGGTTCCGGCCGCGACCGCCGATGCGGCCTCGGATCTGTCATTTTATATCGGCGAATACTCGCAGATGAAACTGCTGCCGGCGGCCGGGCTGACCCATGCGGAAATCGCCGCCCTGCAGCAATTCTACGCCTCGCGCTGGAACCAGCCCTATTGGATGTCCGCCTCGGGCCCGAAACCGATCGTATCGGGCCTGATCTCCACCCTGACCCATGCGGATCTTTACGCCCTGTCCCCGGCCGATTTTGCCGGGGTGACCGGCCTGCCGGACCGGGACTGGAGCCAGGCCGAGCCGCTGGAAGTGGCGCGGGCGGAAATCCGGCTGATGCAGGCGGCGCTGCTCTATGCCCGCCAGGCCAGCGCCGGACGCATCGACCCGAAACGCTCCGGGTCCGATGTGACCCTGGAGCCGCAGGCGGCGGAGCCGGCAAAACTGCTGAACAGCATGGCGAGCCATGAGGACCCGGCCGCTTTTTTGCGCAGCCTGCACCCGCAGACAGCGGAATTTGCCAAGCTGCGCGAGACCTATCTTGCCTATCGCAATATCGCCGCCCGGGGCGGCTGGCCGCATATCGGCGGCGGGGCGCTCAGGCTGGGCAGCAGGGGCGCCGGGGTGGCGCGGCTGCGCAAAAGGCTGATGCTGTCCGGGGACCTGCCGCCCGGCGCGGCATTGGATGATCCGCGTTTCGGCCGGCCCCTGATGGAGGCGGTCAAGCTTTTCCAAAGCCGGCACGGCATCAGGACGGACGGCGTGGTCGGACCCGGCACCCGCGCGGCGCTCAATGTGCCGGTGGAGACCCGCATCCGGCAATTGGCGCTCAATCTGGAGCGGCGGCGCTGGCTGCCGGACGATCTGGGGCGCCGCCATGTGGTGGTCAATCAGCCGGAATATCGCCTGCGGGTGGTCGAAAACGGCAAGACGGTGCATGAAACAAGGGTTGTGATCGGCAAGCCCACCCAGCAGACGCCCGAGTTTAGCGACGAGATCGAACTGGTCGTGCTCAACCCCTATTGGAACGTGCCGCGCTCGATCGCCACCAAGGAGATTCTGCCGATCCTGCGGCGCAATCCCGGCTATCTGTCGCGCAAGGGCATGCAATTGGTCAATCAGCGCGGCAAGCCGGTGAGCCCCTACCGCATCAATTGGAGCCGGCAATCGCGGCGTGGCTTTAATTACAGCATCCGCCAGCGCCCGGGCGCCGGCAATGCGCTGGGGCGGATCAAGTTCCTGTTTCCCAACCAGCATTCGGTCTATCTGCACGACACGCCGTCAAAATCCCTGTTCAGCCGCCCGCGCCGGGCCTTCAGCCATGGCTGCGTGCGGGTGCAGAACCCGGTCCGGCTGGCCGAAGTGCTGATGAAGCCGCAATTCGGTTGGTCGCGCCGGACCCTGGCCGGCAAGATTTCCACCCGTCGCAATCAGCCGATCCGGCTGAAACAGACCATTCCGGTGCATCTGACCTATCATACGGTGTGGGTCGGGAAAGAGGGCGCGGTGCACTTTGCCGATGACATGTATGGGCGCGACCGGCGGCTGGCCGAGGTGATGGATTTTGCCGATCCGAAGCGCAAATTCGCCCGGCTGCAAGTGGGCGGAGATTAACCGCTCGCCGCTGCGCAGCGGGGCGGAGTCATCCCGACAAAAGAAGGGGTGAAAATGAATCCATATTCTGCTATTATCGCCCGGTTCTGAGCGGGGAATTCGGGAATTTCAATATCAGACGAGCAGTATAAATGCACCGGAACGTGCGGCCTATTTTGCATAGCGGTGCGGCAAAATGCGTGAACATGACGGATTGCCGGTAAGGAATTGTTTAACTATTTTGGTGGACAATTCATAAAATGGTAACTGTACCGACCTGTTTCACGAAATCGTCTGAAGCGGGTGAATTGAGTAGGGATCGGGAAATTTGACGACGGTCAGGCATATTTTCGGCAAACACTTCAAGACACTCATCGCCGGTCTTGCCGCCTTTTCCTGTCTGGGGCTCAGCGGGGCAGCGCTGGGCAAAAGCCGCACCATATCCTTCTATTCGCTGAATACGGGCGAGAGCCTGACGGTAACCTATAAGCGCGACGGGCGTTATATCCCCAGCGCGATGCGGAAACTGAACTATATCCTGCGCGACTGGCGGGCCAATACCCCAACCCGAATGGACCCCAAGGTGATCGACCTGGTGTGGGAACTGCACCAGAATCTGGGTTCGAACAAACCGATCCATCTGGTGTCCGGCTACCGCACCCCGAAGACCAATGCCATGCGCCGCCGCCAGAGCCGCGGTGTCGCCAAACGCAGCCGCCATATGCGCGGCCAGGCCATCGACATGTATTTCCCCGATGTGCCGCTGAAGCTGATCCGGGAAACCGCGCTGATCAAGCAGCGCGGCGGCGTCGGCTATTATCCGCGCTCGCGCAAACCCTTCGTGCATATCGATACCGGCAATGTGCGCCATTGGCCGCGCATGCCCGCCGCCGCCTATGCCGCCCTGCTGCGCCGCGGCAACAAGTTCACCCGCTATGCGGTGCGCCGGCAGCGGAGCCAACCGACCCAGCGCATTGCCGCCCGGGCCCCGACCCGCCTCACACCGCCGGCTCCCCGCCGCAGCGCACCGGTTGCTGTGGCTTCCGCTTTCCCGGATCTGAGCCGGATCACCCCGCCCCTGCCTAATCACAAGCCGATTCTGGTGGCGCTGGCAGCCCCGCAGGGCGAATCCTGGATGGCGCCGTCGGGCTACCGGCAGCAGCCGGCTCCGCGGCCGGTGGTGGCCTCGGCCGATGCCGCACCGATTCCGGTCAGCGGCGGCTGGCAGGTGGTCAAGGCGCGCCTGACCCAGAGCACCGATACGCTGCTGGCCTTTGTCGGCAACCGCCCGGCACGCCGCAAGGCGGTTACCCAGCCGATCCGCATCGCGGCCCGCCCCGCCAAGCCGGGCACCGCGATGGTGGTCAATTCGCAAAACCGGCGCATGACCACAGCCTCGATCCAGCGCGGCGGCAACCGCGCCGTGCGGCCGGCAATTACCACCCATGCGGTGCAGAGCCCGGCTTTCCAGATCACACTCACCTCGCAGCATGTGTGGAAGTCCGACCCGGCCACCCTGACCGCGATCATGCGGGAACCGGCCACGGTGGGCTTGCGGGAATTCTCCGGACAGCTCTTCGCCAATATCCGCCCGGCCAGTTTCGAGACCGGACCGGTTGACATGGCCAACGCCGCCACCGACCATGAAGGCCTCGGCGATACGGTGATCCGCAGAAAGACCGTTATTTCCGAAGACAATCCGGGCTGGATCAAACGGGTGCTGTCAGACTGGGGCTTTATCCGCCCGGCCAATGCCAAACCGACGCGCAGCGCCAGCATTTTCGACTGAGCCGCCCGCCGCGAGATTCGGCAATCGTGAAATCAAAACCCGGCCGTATCGCCGGGTTTTTTCATGGCTGCAATGGCAGAGCCCGGGCGCCGGTGTGCGCTCAGTCCAGCATGCCGAGCGCGTGCATATAGAGGTCCAGCATGGCTTCCTGCTCCTTGCGCTCGGCCTGGTCGACCTTGCGCACCGAGATCAGCTTGCGCAATGCCTTGACGTCGAAACCGTTGCCCTTGGCTTCGGAATAGACCTCGCGGATATCGGCGGCAATGGTGGCTTTTTCCTCTTCCAGCCGTTCGATGCGCGCCACGATGGCCCGCAACTGCTCCTGGGCAACCCCTAGATCATTCATGTGTCATTCCCTTGAAAATATGTTTCACATAACCGGTTCAGGCTATTTATCGGTCTTTGAGCCGTAATAGCGGATTTCATTCAGCCCTGGCTGCTCCAGGCAGTCGGCAAGAATGGTGCTGAGCCGCTCCGCCCAGCGGGCCACCCCTTCCTCATCGCTGATCTGGTCCTGCCTGATTTCAATCAGGGCGTGGGCGAGGCCGCGCGTGCTGCCATGGCGGTAGAGCGTATCGCCGCGCAGCTCACCCGAATAGGGCACATTGTCGCCGGTCACAATGCCCTCAATAGCGCGCAGGGCCTGCATCAGCGGGCGCGGCAGGCGGTCGTCCTTGTCCCACAAAACGGTGGCGTGCCAGGGCCGCAGCACCGACTTCCAGAACGGGGTGAAGCTGTGCACCGAGAAGATGGCCGGCGGCTTGCCCCGGGCAATGCCCTCATCGAGCAGATTGTCGATCTCGCGGTGATAGGGGTCGTAATAATTGGCGCGGCGATAGAGGATTTCGGCCTCATCAACCAGGCGATTGCCCGGCACCACCGCGCCGTCGGACAGTTTCATCACCAATGTGGGGTCTTCCGGGCCGCGATTGGGATCGATCAGGATGCGCGAGAAGCCCGACAGCACCGCCGGTACGCCGAGGCTGCGGGCGATGGCCCGCGCCACGTCGGCGGCGCCGATATCATAGGCGATATGGCGTTCAAACTCGGCAGGCGGCAGGCCGAGATCCCGATAGGCGGCGGGGACATGATTGCTGGCGTGATCGCATATAATTATCAATCCCTTGTCCAGATCCCCCTCGATGCGCTCAAAGGCACGCTCGCCGCCGGCGGGGCGGGAGGCGCGCGGCGCGGGATGGGAGATGGAATTTGCCGGTTCAAACATGGCGCTAATATAACAAGCTGCCACGCGGATGCCAGTGCGAACAGAGGCGGTCGCGGGTTTTTTGAAACCCTGAAATCCGAGGGGCCACAGGGGCGGGCCAGCCGGTACATTTGCGAAGATTTTGCCCTATCTGGCACCAGACTGAGCCCAGTCCGGGCCTTAAAGCAGAATAAGGGGCTGGCGTTGCGTGCTGGGAATGCTATTTATGACGGCATGATTTCGAGAATGCATTCGATTTGCCGGCAGCCGCTTTTCACCAGCGCTGTATTGGCATTGTCATATTTGCTGGCTATCACCGGTCCCGCAATGGCCGATCTGAAGGTGTGCAACAACACCAAAAGCCGGGTCGGCATTGCCATTGGGTATAAATCATCGGATAGCTGGGCCTCGGAGGGCTGGTGGAATCTGAAGCCCGGTTCCTGCGAACGCATTCTGAAGGGCGATCTGAACGGGCGCTTCTACTATGTGCACGCGGTCGATTACGACAAGGGCGGCGCCTGGAGCGGCAAGGCCTATATGTGCACGCGCGACAAGCTGTTCACGATCAAGGGCGCCGGAGACTGCGTCAAGAGAGGATATCGCCGGAGCGGCTTTTTTGAAGTCGATACCGGCAGCGAAACAGACTGGACCGTCAATCTGACCGGTTCGGAAAGTGAAAAGGCAAATACAGAATGAAACGCATGAGATGCGTGAAGATCGTCGCCACCCTCGGGCCGGCGTCGTCGACACGTGAAACCATTGAGGAGCTGTTTGATGCCGGGGCCGACGCTTTCCGCATCAATATGAGCCATACCTCGCATGAACGGGTGAAACAATATCACCGCTATATCCGCGACATCGAAGCGCGCAAGGGCCGGCCGATCGCCATTCTGGTCGATCTGCAGGGGCCGAAACTGCGCATCGGCTCATTTGCCGGGGAGAAGATCGAGCTGAAACAGGGCGACAGCTTCAGCCTCGACCGCTCCCAGGAAAAGGGCAACCAGTCCCGGGTCCATCTGCCGCATCCAGAAATTTTCCGGGCCATCGAGCCGGGCCACCGGCTGCTGCTGGATGACGGCAAGGTGGAACTGGTGGCACGGGTGTGCGAACCGGAACGGATCGAAACCGAAGTGGTGTTCGGCGGCCCGCTTTCGGACCGCAAGGGGGTGAGCCTGCCCGATTCATTGCTGCCACTCAGCGCGATGACCGAAAAGGACCGGGCCGATCTTGAATATGCGGTCAATGTGGGGGTGGACTGGATTGCGCTGTCATTCATCCAGCGCTCGGAGGATGTGGCCCAGGCACGCAAGCTGACCCGCGGGCGCGCGGCGATCATGGCCAAGATCGAAAAGCCCTCGGCGCTGACCCAGCTTCAGGAGATATTGGAGCTGTCGGACGGGCTGATGGTGGCGCGCGGCGATCTGGGGGTGGAACTGCCGCTGGAGGAAGTGCCCGGCATCCAGAAGCGGATCACCCGCATGGGGCGCCAGCTCGGCAAGCCGGTGGTGGTGGCGACCCAGATGCTCGAATCGATGATCGAGGCGCCGGTGCCGACCCGGGCCGAGGTGTCGGATGTGGCCACGGCGGTGTTCGAAGGGGCAGATGCCATCATGCTGTCGGCCGAATCGGCGGTGGGCGTCTATCCGGCCAAGAGCGTGCGCATGATGGACCGGATCGCGCAATCGGTGGAATCGGACACCCATTTCGACGGCATTGTCCATGCCCAGCGGGCCGAGCCGGAAGCCACCAGCGCCGATGCGATCAGCGCCGCGGTGCGGATGATCGCCTCAACACTCAATCTGGCGGCGATCGCCTGCTACACCTCCTCGGGCTCAACGGCGCTGAGGGTGGCGCGCGAGCGCCCGCGCCAGCCGATCATGGCCCTGACTCCGATTACCGGCACCGGGCGCAAGCTGGCGCTGGTCTGGGGCCTGCACTGCGTGCTGACCGGGGATCCGGATAATCTCGATGATATGGTCAACCGGGCCTGCCGCCTGAGCTATCAGGAAAAATTCGCGGTGCCCGGCCAGCGGATCATCATCACCGCCGGGGTGCCGCTCGGCTCGCCCGGCGCCACCAATATGCTGCGGATCGCCTTTGTCGGTCAGGGCGGGATCGGCCTGGCCGGCTAGGCGAAAGCGGGCAATGACCGGCCGCGCCCAAAGGCGGCGCAAATTGCGTGCCGGTAATTATCGATAATTCATCGATATTTTTTTGAACCGTTTCAGGCCGCCCCCGGCCA
>PKTQ01000043.1 GCA_002869085.1 Hyphomicrobiales bacterium
CATCCTGCACATGGCTCAGCACGGTCTCATATTGGAATGGGGTCATTGATAGCTCCTCACCACGCGCCGGGTCTTGCCTTCGGTCACCGGCAGGGTGCCAGCCGGCAGCAGCCGCACCCGCGCCCGGGCGCCGAGCTTCGTTTTGATCGCCTGCTCAAGGGCCGTCGCCAGCTCAGGGCTGCCCTCGGCGCCGGCGGCGAGCTCGGCCTCGACCGGCAGCACATCATGCGGCGGCCTGGTATCGAGCACAATGCGGTAATCGCCGCTCAGCGCATCAAACCCGCCGATCACCGCCGCCACCATGGTCGGAAACAGATTGATGCCGCGCACCACCACCATGTCGTCGCTGCGCCCCACCACCCGGAAGCGCATGCCGCTACGCCCGCAGGCGCAAGGTTCGGTCTCATCCACGGCGATGATGTCCCCGGTGCGGAACCGCACCAGCGGCTGGCATTCCCGCGCCAGATGGGTCAGCACCAATTCGCCCTCGCGGCCCGCCTCCAAAGGCAGCGGCGTTGTGGTTTCCGGATCGATCAGTTCGGGGAAAAGCACGTCGCCGCCCAGGAAATGCAGCCTGGTGTCCTGTTCGCACTGGGCCGCGAAATTGGAAAACACATCCGAGACCCCGTAATTGGCATTGCGCGGCTCCATGCCCCAGACATCGCGGATGCGCGCCCTGAGCATGGGATCGTCAAGGCCGGCCTCGCCGCCGAACAGCCCGATCTTCAGGCCCAGATCCCGCGGGGACAGCCCGGGATAATGCTCGGCCAGCACCCGCTCCAGCACGGCGGGGTAGGAGGGGGTGCAGGAGATGGCGTTAATGCCGATCTCGCGGATGGCGCGGATCAGCTCCACCGAGCCGCCGACCCCGAACGGCACCACCATCGCCCCGGTCTGCTCAAGGGTGAGATGGTCGCTCACCCCGCCCATCCACATCTGATAATTGAGGCAATGCACCACGATATGTTCATCCGTCAGCCCCGCCGCCCGGTGGCTGCGCCCGCCGACTATTTCGGTGATTCGGCAATCTTTGGCCGACAGGGCCAGGTTCATCGCCTGGCCGGTGGTGCCGGAGGTGCGGTGCAGCCGGTTCACCGCCCGGGCCGGCGTGGCCAGATAATCGCCGAAGGGCGGATGCGCCGCTTGCGCGCTCCGCAATTGCGATTTGTCCGACAGGGGCAGGACGGGCAGTTCATCAAGGGTCTCCGGTACGGTGATGCCCTCCCAGAGACGTTGATAAAATTTGGAATTTTGCAGCACATGCCGTCTTTGCGCCTGCCAGGCGGTCTGCTGCTGCGCCCGCAGCGCCGCAGGTTTCATGAATTCCGCGCCTTCGATCACCGTCATTGACCAACCTTTCCCCTCGCAAACCGGGCTGGGATGCCCCCCGGCGCCCGCCGTCCCTGACGGTTGCGGCCTCGGGTGATATCCACCCATGCCAACCGCCTGTTTCGGCATGGTAAGTTGTTTTGATCAATTAACAAGCCGGGCTGCACTGGCGGCGAAAAAAAGTGCTAATCGCCGGCGCGGCCCTTTACAAACCACGGCGGAGTGACTTTAAAATATGTCTCAACAAGCAAAAATCCGTGTGAGCACGTGCCGGTAGGCGGCGGCGCGAAGCAAAACAAGCGGAACCAAGAGGAGGAGCGGCCCATGGCCCAACTGCGCAAACTGTGTGTTCTCGCCGGCCTTGTGCTGTGGGCCGGCCTGGCCGCCGCGCCGCCGCCGGCCGCCGCCGCCAGCCGCACGGTCCATGTCACCCTGGCGCTGATCTGCGATATTTACGAAATGATCGAGCAGGACGGACGCGGCGGATTTGCGCGCATAGCCGGCGCCATCAAGGCCGAGCGCCGACGTGCCAACAATATCATTGTCGCCCATGCCGGCGACGCCATTTCCCCCTCGCTTTTTTCAGGCTTCGATCAGGGCGCTCATGCCATCGACCTGACCAACCGGCTCGGCATCGACCTGTTTGTCCCCGGCAATCATGAATATGATTTCGGCGAGGAGGTTTACCGCAAGCGCATGAGCGAGGCCGAATTCACTGTGCTGGCCGCCAATCTGCGGGACGCGGGCGGTAAGAAACTGCCCGGCCACAGCGATGTGAAGCATTTCACCTTCGAGGGGGTGAACATCGCGGTGATCGGCCTGACCGCCGACGATTCGCCCCAGAAATCGAGCCCC
>PKTQ01000190.1 GCA_002869085.1 Hyphomicrobiales bacterium
CTGCCCGGCCACAGCGATGTGAAGCATTTCACCTTCGAGGGGGTGAACATCGCGGTGATCGGCCTGACCGCCGACGATTCGCCCCAGAAATCGAGCCCCGGCAAGTTGAAATTCGAGCCAACCGTGCCCCTGGCCGCCAAACTGGCCGCCGAATTGCGCGCGGGCGGGGCGGATCTGGTGGTGGCGGTCGTCCATGCGGGACGGCGCCAGGATGTGCGCCTGTTCAATTCCGGCGCGCTGGACGTTCTGATGTCGGGGGACGATCACGATCTTGCGGTGCTCTATGACGGCGACACGGCGATGATCGAGGCCATGTCGGACGGCGAGGTGGTGACGGCGATCGATCTGGAAATCACCGTCAGGGAGAAGGACGGCAAGCGCAAGCTGAGCTGGCATCCGCGCTTCCGCATCGTCGACACCGCCGATGTCGAGCCGGACCCGGCGGTGGCCGAGCGGGTGGCGGTGTACCAGAAACAGCTCTCCGAGGAGCTTGATGTGGCGCTGGGCAAGACGGCGGTGGAGCTCGACAGCCGCGAGACTTGGGTGCGCCTGCGTGAATCGCCCATCGGCAACATGATCGCCGATGCCATGCGCGAGCGCTTGGGCGCCGATGTGGCGATCATGAATGGCGGCGGCATCAGGGGCGACAAGGTCTATCCGGCCGGCAGCGAGATCACCCGCCGCGATATCATGGTCGAAATGCCGTTCGGCAATAAGCTCTATCTGGTGGAGCTGACCGGTGCCGATCTGATGAAGGTGTTTGAAAACGGGGTATGGTATGCGGGCAAGACCAATGGACGCTTTGCCCATCTGTCCGGCGTGCGCCTCACCGCACGGTTGAACGCGGTGCCGGGCAAGAAGATTCAATCTGTCAGCATTGGCGGAGAACCCCTTGATCTGAAACGTGTTTACAAAGTTGCGGCCAATGACTTCATAGCCTCGGGCAAGGAAGGTTATGATGTATTTGCCGGGGCCAAAAGGCTGGTCGGGGAAACCGATGCACCGCTGGTGAGCAATGTGGTGATGTCCTATATCCGGGGCAAGGGCACTATTTCGCCCCGGGTTGAGGGCCGCGTGATCTTGAAATGAACCGGGGCCGAACGAGCCCGGAATAAGGGAGAGTACCATGATAAGATTTTTTGCAGCGCTATTGCTGGCCGGCCTGATTGCTTCCGTGCAACCGGCCGAAGCGGCCATTCCGAAAAACGCCCTCGGCGCGGTGGCGGTTTCTCCCGATGGCCGCACCGTGCTGGCAGCCGGCGACAACCGGGTGCTGTATGTGCTCGACGCGGCCGGCCTGACGGTGCAGAAACGGGTCTGGCTCGGCATCAACCCGCTGGAGATCCATTACAGCGCCGATGGCGGCACCTTCGTGCTACATGACAGCAAGGGCGCCTTGCGCTTTTACGACAGCGCCAGCCTCAAGCTGAAAACCGAAGTCTCCGGGGTCGAGAAAGTGGCTCTTGCCGAACAGGCCGATGTTATCTTTAGCATCGGGCGGGTCCGGGGCCGGGGCGAGGAGGCCAGGACGCCCCTGCGTGCCTATAGCATGTCGACCGGCCGGCCGGTGCTCGATAAAACAGTCAACAGCGCGCTCACCGGTCTGGGCGTGGACGCGGATGCCCGGCGCATTTTCGCCATTTCCAAATCTATCAAATCCAATGAGGAGATGGTGCAGAAGCCGCCCTCCAACCTGGCCGGCGCGGCGCGGGAAACTTTCCGCATGCAGAATGACGGCAAGGTGTCCCAATTGCTGGCTTTCGATGTGGAGGGCAAGGAACTCGGGCGCCACACCTCCTGGTACAGCACCACCAGACAGGCCGATCTGGTGCCGTTCGGGAACATCCTGCGCGTCATCACGTTCAGCAGTTTCAATGTCCAGTTCACCCTGGGCTCGATGGAGAGCAAGCTCTATCAGGACAAGAACAGTTTCAATTACGGCATCGGCTATTCGATCAAGAACAAGCTTCTGGTCACCGGCGGCCTCGCCAATGGCACAGTGACCCAACTGGATACCGGAGAGCAGCGGGGCTTCAGAATCAACCGCATCGGCGGCTGGCCGGAATATTTCAAGGGCTTCGCGGTGGCCGCGGACGGCACCATTTACGGCACCACCACCGCCTATCGCCTGGTTCGCATCTCGCCGGATGGGGCGGTGAAGGCCGTGCCGGTGTACTGACCGTTTCGCGCTGTTCATTGTGCCTGCCTGCCGGGACTGATAGTATGGACCGGCAGGGCGGCAAGAGTCCGCCCGCATTTTCAGGGGAGGAAAATCAATGAATTTAAGCGCACCGACAATGCCGGTCTTTCTGGTCTCGCTGGTTCTGGCCGTTCTGGCCGTCCTCGGCACCTTCACCGCCATACCCTTTGTGAGCGCCAATGCGTTCTGGGTTGCGGTGGTGGCTTATCTGGTGTTGCTGGTCGGCAATGTCATGAAGGGCGTGTGACCGGGGCGTTTTCGCCCCTGTCCACGGGTGAAATGCCGCCGGTCTCAGGGCCAATAATTGCCGCTCAGTCCAGCAGCACCGCATTATAGGAGGACAGCGCGATGCCCGCATCGAGCGCCCCGAGCTTGTTGATGGCGCGAATGGTTCTGACCCGCCGCGCCGGATCATCGGTTATTTTTTTCTCCAGCACCTTGATCATTTCATCGATGATGAAGGCATAGCCGATGGTCAGATGGGCCGGCTCGAGCCCGACCTCGCGATGGGCTATGCCGGAGCGGCGGACCTGCTCGATATAGTCATTGGAGAACGAGCACGAGAACAGATTGGCCCAATGGCGATATAGCTTGAGCTTGAGCTCATGCGCATCGGCGATCTGGTCGGCGAAACCCAGCACATCCATCTTGTGCAGGAATTTCTCCAGGATGGCGTTCAGCTCGTTGCGGATGATCAGCCATCCATATTTGGCATCCTCAATAACGCTCTCGTCGATTTCCAGATATGAAAACCGCCGGGCGATGTCCGGATTGGTGAAATGTATGTTCATCATGTCGTCTCGTCGATTTGACACGGAATCATCCGCCGCAGGCTGATGCGTTACCTGGAACTGCCAATATGCGGGGGTGGGGGACTCAATGCAGTTTTGATCAATTCAAAAGAGGCTCATATAGAGTCCCACGCATTTTGTCTTTACAGGCACGCGCCATTTTCTTGACAATAGACGACAGGCGGGCACCGGCATGGCCGGGAGTGCGCCTGATATCGGTGCTCAGCCGCGTGAAGGCCGCCCCTGGCGGTATTGTTTGGGCGAGACGCCGAACCAGCTTTTGGCGGCGCGCGAAAAGGCGCTTTGCTCGGAAAAGCCGCACAGAAAGGCGATCTCGGACAGCGGAATATCGGTTTCAATCAGATAGCGCCGCGCGATGGCCAGACGAATATCCTCGGTCAGCCGCCGGAAACTGGTGCCCGAAGCGTCCAGAACACGCTGCAGGGTGCGGGGCGACATGGCCAATTTGGCGGCGATCCCTTCCAGCGAGAGGTCGCCATTTCTCAGATCCTCGGTGATATGCTCGGATATGGTCAGCAGATTGTCGGACAAATGCTCACGTTTTTCCAGCTCCTGCAGTGCGGCCTGCAGCATCAGCGCGTGCAGATTGGGCTCGCTGACCCGGGGCTGTAATTCGGCAAGCTCCAGGTCCAGCAATGCCCGTGCCACCCCGAGACGGTCCCGGGCCTGGTTAAAGTGCAGGTTGTCGCCCAATACCCGCCGGAATTCGCTCAGATTGCCGGGCGCCGAATGGCTGAATTCGGAAATCATGGCCACCGGCATGTCGTGAAACATCGAATGGATCCGCGAGGCCAGCAGCCCGAAGCTCCAGTCCAGAAATCCGGCATGGGGCCCGAAACTGTCCGGGATGTGCCAGCACAGATATCCGAAATTGTCATCCTCGGCGGTGCTCAGCCGGTGGGCATTGGTCGGCAGGCTGTGAAAGCGCACCCAATTGTTGAAGGCGGCGCGCAAAGTCGGCGCCGACAGGCCGACATATTCGAACACGCCCACCGTGCCGATCGGCACCGAGGCGCCGATGGTCAGGCCGATGGCGTCATCGCCGCTTTTGTCGGCGGCATATTCATAGATCGCGAGCAGGGTCTTGAATGGAAGTCTGGCATTCGGGTCGGAAATGAGATCGGCATCAAACCCAAGTTCTGAAGCCAATTGCCTCCAGGCGAGGCCCCGGGCCCGCAACACCGACTTTGTGTGCGCCAGTGAGGTGGCGGTAATCCAGCTTTCCGTATGGGTATCAATTGGCAATGGATCACCATGAATTGAGCCGCATGTATGCCGGGCAGTATACACGAATTCATCCATTCTGGCTGAATATGAACAATCCTGGTCTGTGCAAAAACGTATAACCTGTTGGAATAATGCGGAAAAATGCTTGCCCTCTGGCCGTTTTCCGCCCCAGTCCTTCCCTTGCAGCGGGCCGGGCCGGCAGCCGCCGACACAGCTCCGAGGCGGATTTGATGTAAAACTCCTTGTCTTGCCGCCAGCTTGCCCGTATATGAGGGGCAATCGACATTGGCCGGACAACTAGGCCGCGACGGCGCGCTTTGATGCGCGCACGCACCAAATTCTCCACAAAATCACTCGATTTCAGGGATGCCGCTTAAGCGCGAAGCTGTGCGGCATCCGGTTACCGATCATGGACTCAGAAAGGAAAATCCCATGGAAACTGGCACAGTTAAATTCTACAACATGCAAAAAGGTTATGGCTTCATCGCCCCGGATAATGGCGGCAAGGACGTTTTCGTTCATGCCACCGCGCTTGAGCGCGCCGGCATGGCCGCCCTCAATGAAGGCGACAAAGTGTCTTTCGACACCGAAACCGATCGCAACTCCGGCAAAACCGCCGTCGCCAATATCCAGGCTGCCTAGCCTGGTCGGCACGATTAGCTCCGCCGCGGATTATTCTGAATAAGGCGGGGCTGGTAGAATTCTAACGGCCCGTTTCTCCCGATTACGGAGAAGCGGGCCGTTTTTTTGCGGGCAGGGGTGCGGATTTCATTACCATTTGAATCAAATTTGAATCAAAAACCCGATCTTATTCTCATTAAATTCCAACAAATTTGAACTAGCTTGCGGAATGAATTTCTGTTTTGAGCGAAAGACGATCGCCTGATGATGACCCGAACAACACAAGATCGCTTCATATCCCGCGCCGCCAGATTCCTGAGAGCCGAAGCCGGCAATATCAGCATGCTCACCGCCCTGTTGATCATCCCGCTGGCCGGTGTCACCGGCGCGGCCATCGACTATTCCGTCGCTCTGAATGTGCGCGGCAAGCTGCAGCAGATCAGCGATGTCGCCTCCCTGGCCGCGACCAAGGCGATCAGTAAGGATCCCACCATCAGCGACGCCAAGCTCTCGGCACTGGTCAAGACTATCTTCAAGGCCAGCGGCGGTAATCTGAATTTCGCCAAAAAAGTGACCTCCAAAATGATCCGGCAGGGCAATGGCGTGCGGGTCGAGGCCAAATCGAAAGTCAGCACCAATGTCATCCGGGTGCTCGGCATCAAGAAGATCGATGTGGCGGTGTTCAGCGAGTCCGCGCCGAGCGTGTATAAAAAGGTCGAGCTGGCGCTGGTGCTCGACAATACAGGCTCAATGGGCTCCGACGGCAAGATGCAGGCCCTGAAGGATTCCGCCAATCTGCTGATCGACACTCTGATCCCGTCCGGCAGCACCGAAGAGAATGTGAAAATCTCGATCGTGCCTTATGACGTGACGGTGAATATCGGGACTGGATTTGCCAGTGAGTCCTGGCTCAAAGACACCTCTTCCTCCGGATACAACGGCAAGTACAAACACTGGAACCCCTGGGGCGGCGGCGGCAGCAACTGGGGCGGCGGCGGCAGCAACTGGGGCGGCGGCGGCAGCACCTGGTGCGGTCTGGTTAAGCCGGCCAATACCGATTATGTGCCGGTGGTCTCGCCCGATACCATCGAGACCTATAACGAGCCTTGCGCGCCCCTGCCGGATATTCAGCCGCTCACCGGACTGGTGGGGACCCTGAAAGCCAAGATCAACGCCATGCAGCCCAGTGGCTGGACCTATATTCCGGCCGGGCTGATGTGGGGCTGGCGCACGCTGGATCCGGGCAATCCCTATACCCAGGGCAAACCCTATGACGATGAGGAATGGCAGAAAATCATCGTGCTGATGACCGACGGGGTCAACACCTCCAAATGGTCGAACGGCAAGCTGTTTACCAACATAGCCTCCGGTGCCGGTGACGCCAAAACCAAGGTTATGTGCAAGGATATCAAGAAAAAGGATATCCGTGTGTTCACCATTGCTTTTGGTGTCAATTCCTCCAGCACCGAGCGGCTGTTGAAGAAATGCGCCACCCAGGAGACCGATTATTTTGCCACCAATAACGCGTCCGAATTGCGCGCTGCCTTCTCCGCCATTGCCGGCAATATCAACCGCATGCGCCTGACCCGGTAACCACCGGAAGCGGGGCAGCGCCCGCTCACAGCAGGCGGGGCAGCAGCGGGCCCGCAACGCCGGGGCGACCGGTCAGTTGCGGCAGCCAGCGGTTCAGCACCAGCACCAGCACGGCCGCCATCGCCAGGCTGGCCACGCTGACCAGGGCGGCGAACAGGCTCACCGACCACCAGGCCGCCGGCAGCGCCCCGTTGAACCAGGCCGCCAGCGGCCCGTTAATATGGTGATAGACCACCCCGTTCAGGCAGAACAGGATCAGCGCGTTGCGGCCCATGAAACACGCCCAGCCCCAGGGCGGCATGATCCGCGCCGCCAGCAGCAGCCCGAGGCTGCCGATGACCGCGGTGATGGGGAACCACAGCATGGAACCATGGCCGGAGGCGACGATCACCACCGCCTTGATGCCGAGCTTGAACGGCCCTTGGTTGAGGTCATAGGTGAGCGCCACCGCCGCGAAAGCCAGTGCCGCCAGCAGGGCCGTCAGCCAGGCCGGCCAGGCCAGGGTGAGAAACCCGCGCCGGCGCAGCAGCACGCCCAGCAGATAAAACGGATACATCACCAGCGCCTCGTTCATGAACCACCAGTTCCAGCGCAGCGGATCGCCCAAGCGGGTCAGATTCAGCTGGTCGTTGAGCACATAACCGGCCACATAGAGCCCGGCCATAGCGAGCAGAATGCGCAGATCGGAATCGCGCAGGAACCGGAACAGCGCATAATGGAGAATTTCCACCGATACCAGGCACATTAGAAACCAGGTCGGGATGTTGAATACCGGCAGATTGATCAATGTGCTCAGCACCCCGCCCAGATAATCGCTGAAACTGTTCAGCGGAATCGGCGGAAAGTCGCGCGGAAACAGCAGCGCCAGAACCAGCAGCAGCAGATTGAAAAAGGCAAAGGGCACGACCCGCGACATCAGGCGCGATTTGGCGAACTGCCCCACGCCCATCTGAGCGCTCAAATCCTTGGCGATGAAGCCGGCCAGCACGAAAAACATCGGCATGTGAAACGAATAGATGAATTTATACTGCAATGCGGCGGTTCCATTGCCGAGATACATCATGCGCTCCACCACATGGCCGTAATAAACAAGGAAAATGCCCATGAAGCGGGCGATATCGATGGCGGTGATGCGCTGTGCGGCGGGGGCGGCGGGGCTGCTCATGGGTTGGTGTTCCCTTTGAGGTCTGGCGGGAAGGTGGTCGGCTCCGGCCAGTAAGGCCCCCGGCGCCCATGCGGTCAATAGGATTTTGGTGCGATGCCGGCTTCGAGATGCATCAGCGGATGCGGATTTCAAAGACCTTCACGCGCAGCGGCGGCTTGTCATGCTCCCAGGGACGCAGATAGCGAAATTCGATCCGCGCCCGGCCGGACGCCAGCGGGGTGATCCGGCAGCGGTAAATGCCCGGCGCCCCCACCAGGCCCGGGCGCACCGCCCCCTTGCGCTGCCAGCCACAGCCATCGATGCGCAGCAGCTTATCCGCCCCCTTGCCGAGCCTGAGATGCCAGCCATAGCCGGTGCTTGGGTTGCCTTTCAGGGTGATCATGATCTGCTTGCCGGCAGCAGCCTCGATGATCTGCCCCGCCGCCAGCGCCGCGCCGCCCGGCGCGCCCATGGCCAGGACCAGCCCGGCCAGCATGTTCAGGACTCGTCTGCGCATCGCCAGTCTCCCCATCACATGGCCGTCTGAGCGCTTAAAGGCTGTTTTTCTGCCGCTCCGGCAGGGCCTGATCATAGGCGCCGGCGTCAAAGCCCGGCGAGGCGCCGCGAATCATCTCTCCGGCGCTCGGCACATCGCCAGGCGCAAGCTGCGCGTCCGCCTGCCATAGCCGCGAGCGCATCAGCGCCCGGGCGCATTGGAAAAACACCGAGGTGATCGTCACCACCAATACGCTGACCGGCGGCTTATTGGCCCCCTCGAACAGGCCGAGCAACTCCGGCGCCACCGAAATTCTGGCCTCGCCCCGGATCCGCATCGCTTCGGTGATGCCGGGGATCAGGAACAGCAGCGAAACGCGCGGATCTTCAAGGATATTACGCATGGTGTCGAGCCGCTTATTGCCGCCCCGGTCGGGCAGCACCAAGGTGTGATCGTCGATCACTTTCAACAACTGGCCGGTCTCATCGCCGCGCGGCGAGCAATCGAGCCCGCGTGGCCCGCATGAGGCGATGGCCATGAACGGCGCTTTTTCGACCCAGCGCCGATATTCCTCGGTCAGATGGGTGGTTTCCTTCGCCAGTGCCGCCCCCGATGGCTGGCCATAAAGCGCCTCCAGCGCCTCGATCGAGGTGATCATATGTGATTGCGTCATGATGAGCCCCTTCAGCTATCCGCTCATAGCTCATTCATAGGCTGTCAGGGCTTGGCTTGTCCAGCCGGCCGGCGGGGGCAGCAGGCAAACTCAGCCAAGCTTGACCTTGCTCACATGCGCCGGCATTTCCACCCCCGGCAGATTGCGCGGATCGGGCTCGGGTGCCCCCGTCTGCAGGCTGATCGGCACCACTCCGGCCCAGATCGGCAGGGCATAATCAGCCTCGTCATCCGAGACCCCGGCGGCGCGGATCTTGGCCGAGCCTTCCTTGATCGGCAGCGACAGCACAGCGGTCTGTTTCTCTTCCGCCTCGCTCATC
>PKTQ01000005.1 GCA_002869085.1 Hyphomicrobiales bacterium
CGCAGACGGCCTTTGAATCGACTGATTGAATAGCCGCTTCAAAACCGCCGATACCGCTGAATGTTGAAAAATAGTTGAGTGCATGTGACATGTTCCCTTGTCTCCAAGTGTTTCGGGAACACCCACATTATGCATGATATTTCTGCTGTCACCGTGGGAACATGGTGTGCTATGCGAGAATTAGTGCCGCAATGTGAACCCATGTGAACACATCACATTTTCAAATATTGTGGATTTTTTGCCCCGGCTCGATGTGGCAGGGTGAGCCGTGGTCTGGCAGGCTTGGCCTAGGGAATACTGGACATGTCAGGGTTTGTGGGAAGAGTAATTGGTCAAAAGTGTTTCAAACTGGCTGTTGAACGGTCATATCGATATTCAGAAATTGTACCGTCCTGAATTCTTTTTACCGCCTCGTCTATCGCATCAAGTGGGACAAGAAACCATTCTCTCGGTTTGATTGGATTTCCAAACCGATCTTTGATTTCCGTTTCCAGACGCGCTGGCGAAAAGAACTTGTGGATCAGGTTTTCAAGCTTCACGCGATTGATGTTGTATAGTTCGTAAGTGGCAACAACCTCAACCTCAGCCATGAGGAAAGTTGCGTCCAGTTTGGCATTTGCTATTCGCCTTTCAACGCTTCCGCCTGTAACGCCGATTTTGTGAATGACATCCCGATTTTGATTTACGATTGGGAGGTCAGAATTGCTTCGCAACACATAGATTGTGCCGCTTTCTGAATCATCTGCATCGACATCAGATGCGAACAGGGGACCCGCTGAGGGGTCTGTAATCCTCCTGCCTGATTCATCCTTGTAGAGCGCTCGTTGCAAAGACCGGCGAAGCAGGTTGCTCTCGGTGCCATTCGAATAAATGACACGAAGCCGTGCATCAAATTCACCATTCGGTGCTCTGGTCATTTCGCCGACTTCCGCCACATAAGCGATTTGGCCACCAAGGATGAAAAATTGGCCGACGACGATATCGGCTTTGAGCAAGCCTGTATCTTTCACGAATTTCCGGGTGGTGCGGACGCCCGTATCCAGCTCGTTTTGCACCTGCTCGAACAGGGGTTTGAAATACTTGAAGTCCTCGCATTTTTGCCGGTTGGCGATTTCTTCGGCAGCGCGCTTTTCGGCATTAGACCGAACATGGCGCAGCTTAGTGATATCAGCGGTCTCGGCACCGATACCAAGCTCTGCAAGCAGGGTAGTATCGTCAATGTCGTTAGACGCCGGTATAGGCACTGGTGTTTCGCCGGATAAGAGCCCTTGATGGTCAAGCGGTCCCAGAAGTGATTGGCAGTCTTCCTGCTCGCGAATACGGTCCAGCCTGACCGCATAAAGCCGCTCGAAAATATCATTGTCCTCGCCATGGGCAGGAGGGTGGCCATGCTCCTCAACAAATTTTTGGATTTCTTCGAAACCGGCGATGATACGTTCTTCGCGCGCGGTATGCGCTTTCTTTTTTACAGACTCAACGGTTACGCCAAGCGCATCGAGAATATCCTTGTCGGATAGTTCAGGCATTGGACTCTTCCGCCTGCTTCTTGGCAAGGAATGCAACGCCCTCGGCCATCCGCTTTTCCCATGGATCTGGCGAGGTTATTGACGGCAAACGCCCACGCTCTTTCTTGAATCTGATCGCTCGCATAGCCAGTTCGCGAGCTTCTTCATGCGTGAGGTTCACCCGTTTTCCGGCAATAACGGCAGCGACCTGCTTCAGGCTGTCCTCGGTCATGGCCTTGGAGAGGATCGCATAGGCCTCACCGAACGGATTGATATGGTCGATCAGATCAATATCGAGATTGCGCACATCCATGGCATATTTACGAATGCCATCGATGAGGGCTGTGTTGGCGTGCGCCTCGATGTCATTCCTAGGGTTGAGAGCAGCCTTGGCCTGCTGGGTCAGATTCAGGGCAGCAATGGCATGCTGGCGAACGGCTTCCTGATCCGTTTCGCTCAGATCAGGGTATTTGTCCTTGACGATTTTGCCCATGCGGGCCTGGGTCAGCTCTTCGGGCGGCATCTCCTCATTGAACAGGCCATGCTCGATTGTCGTCTTGTCCTGCACGAAGGCTGTGATGACCTCGTTCAAATCCTCCTGGCAGATGCGGGTAGCTTCCTTGCTTTCCGGCGTCACGAGCCCTTTGATCTCGATTTGGAAATGCCCGGTTTCTTCATTGAAACCGACATTGTTTTTCTCTGGGTCATATCCGCCCTCGCCATAATCAAAGCCTTCCACCGGCCCGCTATCTATATACTTTGGCGTGAAGTTAAACCGAGGGGCAAGCACCTGTTCCATCAACAGACTGGCGGCAATAGCTTTCAGCGTATCGTTGACGGCTTCGACCACGGCTTCTTCCGAAGCATCTGGTTCGGCGATCAGATTGGTAAAGCGCGCCCGTTCCTTGTCGGGTGCATCGCGTGTAGCCCGGCCAATGATCTGGATAATCTCGGTGAGCGATGAGCGGTAGCCGATGGTCAAGGCATGTTCACACCAAATCCAATCGAAGCCTTCCTTGGCCATGCCGAGCGCAATGATGATATCGACGTGATCCCGGTTGTCTTTTTCCGCCGGATTTTTCAATGCGCTTACCACACGGTCCCGCCGGGCTGGATCGTCATCTACCAAATCGGCGATTTTTAGAATACGCCCATCCTGAGCGGCGATCAGGTGAAATCCCGTTGCCGAGTCGGTGCCCTTCCACTCGCCTAATTCTTCAATGATGTGCTCGACTTCCTTGATCTTGTCTTTGGTGCTCTCGCGCGAATTGACATTGGGAATGTGAATAATGGTTTTCTCTTGCGCATCGAGTACATTCAGAATGTCTTCGACATAGGAACCGGCATAAAAGAAATAGCCGATATCGAGCGCCTTGAGGTAATCATAGCCGTTCAATTGCTCGTAATAGGTATAGGTGACGGTCTCAAACTTTGCCTCATCCTCCGCAGCCAGAACCGGCACGGCGTCACCGCGAAAATAGGAGCCGGTCATGGCGACAAGATGCACCTTGTCGCGGGCGATGAACTGGCCTAGATACGCACCTAGCTTGTTACCCGGATTGGCGGACACGTGATGGAATTCGTCCACGGCAATCAGCCGGTCATCGAACGACTCAACACCCAGCTCATCGACTGCAAAACGGAAAGTGGCGTGGGTGCAAACGAGCACCGGATCGCCGCTTTCCAGAAATTCCCGCACGGCCTTGACCTTGGAGGCGGCGATCCTGGGCTCATCGATGCCCGGTGCATTGCATAAATTCCATTGTGGTTTGACCTTCCAGTCCCAGTAAAAGCCAAATTTGGTGAGTGGTTCATCGGCAAACGATCCGCCAATGGCGCGTTCCGGCACTACGATGATAGCCTGCCTGATGCCCTGATTATTGAGCTTGTCGAGGGCGATGAACATCAATGCCCGGCTCTTGCCGGAAGCAGGCGGAGATTTAATCAGTAGATATTGCTCGCCGCGCTTTTCAAAGGTGCGCTCCTGCATCACTCGCATGCCAAGCTCATTGGACTTCGTTGATGCGCCGGTACGGGCATAGGAGACGGAAACGGAGGGGACGGATTTCACCATGTCATTAAATCTTATACTCGAAAAGCAATTGGATGGCCCAAGACGGCGGTTGCGGCCAACTGCGAATGCCTTTGGCTTCCCACAATCCACTCGATCCGCACACGCCCAGTTTACCCAGGTCGGTTAGGGCATCCAGAAATTCATCGTGGGGATAGACATAACAGTTTTCGTCATGGAAGAAGGCGATGAAGATATTCTTGCCAATATACTTCTTGTCGATGACCAGCCGCCCCTTGAGTTGAATCTTTAGGAAGGTCTCGCCGTCGATATGGCAGGCGATGAAATCCGCACCCTGCCAATCATCCGTAAGGCGCAGGCAATTGAAACCATAGTCGGCAAGCCGCCCGGCGACTTTCTGGAAATTATAGTTTTCCTGCTGGCGGGAATTCAACTCCTTATAATTGATGCGTTGAAAATTACCCATGCAAATCCGCTATTTTTTGTTGCGCCTCTGAGTGAGCGTTGAACCGGCTGCCGATTTTACAGCTGTTGAGGCTCTGGAACTGCGTAAGGTCTTTGAAGCTGCGCTCGCTGCTTTGGCGGAAGTTTCTTTGCTTGTTCGCGATTGTGCCAGAGCCGATCCTGCCGCTGACTTGGCGGACTTGGTTGCCGTTGAGCTGCGAAGGGTTTTGGAAGCAGCAGAAGCAGCGCGCTTGCTGGTGCGTTCGGTGTTTTTAGCCATGCCAAATTCTCCTTGTCATGAAGAATCTTTCTTAGCAGATTCTCAAGAACGTAACAAGAACAATGGCGGTGTACATCAGTTGATCCTTTCGTTCGTATTGGTCATCTTGGTATAGAGCTCGAATAGCTTTTCCAGTCGCTCGGTATCGTTCTTGAAGCGCCGCCCGATATAGATGCGCTCAAGTATTTCGTCGTTGCGCTCATGGGCGGCACGCAGGTCTTCGGGCATGGCGTCGGGTTTGTAGAGATCGGCGATGGTCGCCGGGAAGTGCTCCTCGCGGGCGAGAAGAATGTTTTCGGCGCAAGCCGTGAGGTCGGCCTTCTGCTTGTCGGTGAGCGAGGGAACGGGAAAGGTGTTCCAGCCGAGGGTGTTGGAATAGCGGTATCGTGTTTCCAATTTGCCACAAACGGTCGCAACCCAGACGAGATGTAATTTGGAAGCAATCAACGCCATGTTCCAGATAGGGGCATCATAGAGCGCATAGGCGAGGTTGCTCACGACCGTTCGGTTGTCGTACAGGGCTACAGGCAAGTATTCTCGGCTTTCCGACGAGACACCGCCAATACCAATCGTATGGCCGTGTGACTCACCTGCAAGATAGACGAACCTATGTGGGCGATCTGCGAATTCCTGCGTAGAATCGAGTGGGCTAGCAGACCGCATCTCGGACACTTTTTGTAGCCGATCACTTATCTCTGGAACCGTCCAAGCTACTTCCTTATCGTCGTCAGATATCCAAAGACACCTTCTTTGGTTACCCTTCACCAACTCATCCGTTCCTACATACGGGCGGACGTTTCCGACTATTTCGGGATAGGATTTCTGTAGGTTTTTTGCATCTTCAAACGATAGAATTAAATTACCCCCATCGCGCGGCATACTCCCGGTAATCATGGGTGCTAGACCCGAAATAGATTTCGGTGCTGTGTCCACAAACATATTCGATGTAGCAAGAATATAAGGGCTGATGTTGTCTACTGTTCGCTCTTGGTCATCGTCAAAGAGTCTACGCGTGTTTCTGATCGAAGCACTCGACAGTCCTACCACGTTGACTGATACACCTGCGTTGTTCGCCGCAAGATTTGCCCACTTAAACGGGCGATGAGCAAAAGAGATATATGCATCGCCAACATTCAGCAAATGCTTCCATAGAACCGAAACTTGGAGTCCCTCACAGTTGGAACTAGTACATACGAAAGCAAAAGTAGAGGGTTGCTTTCGTATGAACTCAAGCCCCTTGAGAAACCATCCGGCTACGTAATCTAAAGATTTCCACTTCTTGATTGTCTTGCCACAAAGGCTTGAAAGATCGGATTTTTGCTCCTTCGACTGCTTGCGACTTCCGTAGTAAGGTGGATTCCCACAAATATAAGTCTCGCCGCCTTTATTCTCGAAGTCGATCTGCGACTGATCAAGTGGCGTGTGGAATAGATCATCAGCATGAAACTTTACGCCAGTTCCTTTGATGTCCATCAGACTCAACCAGTCAAGCCGCAAGGCGTTGCCGCAGGTTATCCAGTTCATAGCATCGAGCGGCAGGAATTCCGCCAGTGCGCTTTTTTGGCCGCGATAAAGAACATCGCATTGATACTCAGCGATGATCAGCGCCAGCCGGGCGATTTCAGCCGGGAAATCACGCAACTCGATACCGCGGAAATTGGTCAGAGGAATTTCTGACTTCTGGTGCGTTTCTCCCCGGCGTTTGTTGACCTCAAATTCAATTGCCCGCATTTCCTTGTAGGCGATGACCAGAAAATTTCCTGACCCACAGGCTGGGTCGAAGACGCGAATGTTCGACATGCGCTTGCGCAGGTTCAGTAGCTTACGGGCGTTTTCCCCGGCGGCTTCCAATTTCTCTCGCAAATCGTCGAGAAAGAGCGGCCCGAGCACCTTCAAGATGTTGGGCACGCTGGTGTAATGCATGCCCAGTGCGCCTCGTTCCTCATCATCAGCCACCGCCTGGATCATGGACCCGAAAATATCCGGGTTGATCTGTTGCCAGTCCAGACGGCCTGCATGTAGTAGATAGGACCGGGCAATGCGCGAAAAGCGCGGCACGCTCCTTGCACCACCAAATAACCCGCCATTCACATAAGGAAACGCATCCGCCCAGGGCCGGAAATTGCCCGCTTTGCGGTCTTCCGGTTTCGTGTCCATGGCGCGAAACAGCTCTGCAATCACTTCATGGGTGTTGCCGGAGCGGCTATCGCTCATTTGCTCAATGGTGGAGGTGAACAGGTCGTCACCTAGAAAAATACTGGTGTCCTCGGCAAAGAAGCAGAAAATCAGCCGCGCCATCAGCTGGTTCATGTCATGGCGGTGTGCCTCCGTTGCCCAGTCCTCGTTTTCCTTCAGCAGTTCCACATAGAGCCGATTGAGGCGCCCCGTTGCCTGAATGTCGATGGGGTTGTTGCGAATTTTCTCAACGGTAGTGATGCCCGCCAGGGGCAGGAAAAAACCGAAATGATTGGGGAAGTCCTCATAGGCGCAGGCCACCGTTTCGCCCGAAATCATATCCTCGGACTCAAAATCAACGCCATCGGTTGCGAGGATGAATTTCGCCTTGGCCTTCGCGGTGGCCGGGCTGGCCTTCAAAGCTTCAAGTGTTTTCGTGACCTGGCCTTCATCGCACACAGCAATATGGATATTGTTGCGCTGGAGAACGCCGCCCCCGATATCGGAAGAGTTGCTTGAGCCGCTGCGCAGGCGCTTGATCGTTGTAGTCTTATTACCGAAGGCCTCCAGAAACAAAAAGGGGAATTCTGCAGCATCGAAAGCTTCTTCTGCAAGCTTCGATATAGCTTCCTCGATCTCTACAGCGTTCATCTATATCAGCACATAAAATTATTGTTGGCGCAGGATGCACCCGTATTCCACACTTGTACGGAATATGACTGGATATTGACACTAGCAATCCTTCAATAGGATTCCCAGAGTTCATCACCGTCAGACCGGGGAATCGTAGAAGCTGAGTCAGGAGGTGCCTCCACCGTTTTGGCTTCTTCCTTTGGTTCTTCGGGTTGCGGTGACAGCCGTTTCCTGCTCGCATTCAATAGTATCTCAAAACTCTCTTCCGGCATTCTCGGTAAATCTTCGGCGGTGCCGAAGGGAATGGAGAGTTTCATGGCTTGTGGGGTGACGTTACGCACAAAGGCGGCGAAGTTGGTCTGGCTTCGCTCTTTCAGCATGCCGGTGAGAGTGTCGGGACTGACGTGCATCTCGGGTGCTAGTTGCTTGGCGTCGCGGTCGGAGATGCCGCCAGCCAGTTTGATCGATGTGTTGGTCATCATGGAAGCAGGCAGGCCACGGGGTAGCTGGCCGAGATATTGATGCGCCATGGTCAGGCCAAGCTTGAACTTGCGGGCCTGGATTAGCAGGCTGTCGATATTGTCGTCGAAATACTCCGATGCCTCATCGATCCACAGGAAGGTGGGACGGCGTTGGTGGTGGGGGAGAATGGCCCGCTCCATGGCGGCCTTGAAGGTGAGCGCAATAATATAGCGCCCGAACATGGATGAGCTTTCCGTCTTCATAAAATCCTTGGCGGTGTCGACGAGGACAATACCGCCTTCATTGAGCACATCGAAAAGGTCTAGACGATTTTGCGGGCTGGCGAACATGCGTTCGAAAGATGGGTTCTGAAGAACACCATATAACCTCCGAAGGATTTGCTCACGGGTGGCATTATATCCTCGTGTGAAGAACTGAGTTTCAAAGAAGCCCCGTGCTGTTGCGGGTAATTTCTGGATATGCTCTGAGAAAGGTTCAGCATCAATCAGCAGATCGCGCAGGGTGTGAATGGTGGCTCCAGGGATTGCCAGCATGAGCTGGGCCAGAAAGCGGAACACCATGGCCTGTTTCTGGGTGAGCTCGGCGCCCAGCAGGCCACCAAAGATATAATCGTAAATCTCGATGATCCCGGCCAGCACTTGTTCCTGGTCACGCTGGTTGTAGTTTTTCAACCGGTCGGATTGGATATCAAACAAATTCAGGGCTGGGGCGAAGTGAACATCGCTGGGATCGATAATCAGAAGACGCCTGGCCAGAGAATTCTCGATCATCGGGTCGAATAGCGATAGCCGTTTGAGTGTATTCAGCATGTCGCCCTGACTGTCGAGAATCACCATGCTGGGCACTTCATCGACTGGGCGCTGCAAATCTTGCACGATTAGATGCTGCAAGGTTTGGGTCTTGCCATGACCGGTTCCCGCCAGAACGTGCATATGCTCGAAGCGTTGTTCTTGTGGTAGGGAGAAGGGAAGCGGGGCACTGAACAGGTCCAGGAAGGGCGTATTGGCAAAATAGGCCCGAAGCACCATACTTGCCGGTTGATGTTCCAAATCCTTCGGCAAAGTGGGCTTGGCGGTATCGTTGGCAAAGAGCGGAATATCCGGGTCAATGACGACGCCGGAGGCTTCCAGAATATTGCGGTAGAGCTGGCGGATAAGCGGCTGGAACAAATCCGCATCCTGCACTTCCTGATCATTCATCAGCTGTGCAATCAGTTGCGTCATGAACGCGTGCGGGTCTTTGATCTGATCCAGCAACTCAACTGTTGCCAGCGGTATATCGGGCTCGGCTATGAAGCTGAGGGCATCAGGAAGTTCTTGAATGATCCCAATCAGAACTACATAGACGTGCCCGACCGCTATTTCCTGTGTTGCCTGGGTATTGAGAAAGGCTATGCGATAACGCAGATCGATAGCCAATTCGCCAAGCTGTAGCTGGGATAAGGTGGTGAGGTC
>PKTQ01000076.1 GCA_002869085.1 Hyphomicrobiales bacterium
GAAGCGGTCGGTGACCACGGTGCGCACTTCCGACTTGGTCCAGGACGACGGCTTGGGGTCGGCGCAGTCCTGCTCGGCCTTCACGATGCAGCCGTCCCAGTTGTCGCTGCCGGCAAACGGCACGCCGAAGGGCAGCTTGACCATGTTGTGCTTGCCGATCATCGCGGTCGGCGACCAGTAATAGCCGAACCAGTTCTCGCCGCGCTCGACCGCCTTGGTCATGGAGCCGTCCAGGCCGGCGGCGGAACCGGGATCAACCAGAACCCAGCCCTTTTTCTCCATTTCGAAAGCCCGGAACAGATTGGCATTGGCAAGCTGGCAGCCCCAGCCGGCGGGGCAGCCGATAAAGGCGCCCTTGGTTTTGTCTTCGGTGTAGGGGAACAGCTCCGGATGCTTGAGCACATCGAGCACGGTTTTCAGTTCCGGATGCTTCTTGGCGGTGTGGGGCGGAATCCACCAGCCCTCGCCGAGATCGGTGATCGGACCCTGATTGATCACATGCAGCCGGCCGGCCTTGGTCGCCTTGGCCAGCGGCTCGCGCACCGCATTGATCCACAGCTCGCCGGCCACATCCGGCTTGCCCTTTTCGTTCATGGCCGGGAATGTGGTCGAGGTCGCACCCGGCACCAGCTCGATTTCACAGCCATAGCCGTGTTCCATGATGAAGGCATCGACATTGGCCATCAGTTCGGCGGATGCCCAGTTCATTTCGGCCATGGTGACCTTGCCGCATTCGGCCCTGGCGGCATTGGACATTGAAATGGCGACTGCGGCACAGGCGCAGATCATAAATAAGCGTTTTAGCATAACTCTCCCCGATCGGTTTTCAGAGTTTGATTGGTTCCATGCGATTAGATAGGGCAGCGGCTCAACGAATTCGGAGCGTTTGGGGCTGCACAAAATAGCTGTCTAATTCACACCTCGTTTTGAAATATAGCCATGTGAATAGCATGGGGAAGACGTGGACTCAACCGGAGTCGATAAAAAATATCATACGCAAATATCAATCAATGTAGAAAGCACATGAATATAATAGCTCGGCAATGAATATCAAATATATCAGTGTTAGTATTACACCGGCCATTCACAATAATTTTTGATATTTGTTATATTTACGATAACCAGTGAATATCATATTATTATTTATATATCACATGGTTTTATTCATGTAATGACGAATCCGCCCCGCGAGATACGAGGAGCGGGGCGCACGCCTCCCGGCCGCCACGCGAGCGCAGGGGCCAGACCCAAGCTTTCACCTTTTGGGTGGCAATATCCGGGGGGCGCATGCGCCCAAAGCCCAACCGGGTCCGGTTCCTACTCCATCTGGAACCAGAACATGGAGACCAGCGGCGCCGATTTGGGCAGCATGCGCGGCGCCAGCATATCGGGCTCGCGCTTTCGCGGCATGGGATAGGTGAACCAATAGCCGATATTGTCGCCCTTGGCGCTGCAGATGACCATTTCGGCCTCGTCCTCGACGCCGCGATAGCATTCATCCAGCGTGGTCTTGCCGATAACCTCGGCCATGGTGTCACCGATGCGCACCCCGCCGGGCCCGGCAATGGCCTTGCTGAGCACGCTGATGCTTTCGACCGAGCGCTCGCCGCCGATCTCCAGAGCCGGCTCGCCGCCCCGTTCGGCCCGGAACACGGCCTCGACCATGCCCTCGGTCTGGCGTTCGGACTTGCTGACCTTAAACCCGGGCAAGGCGGCGCGAATGGCGGCCATGGTGAAGGCGGTGGTGCCGGTCAGCCGGCCGAGGCCTTTCGTGGTGAGGGCGGGCGGTTTGGTATCCGCCGGATGCGGATCGCCGATCACCGGCTGCGGCTCCGGCGGCGGCTTGCACTCGGCCCCATTGTCGCATCCCTCGGCCGCCGTCACGGCTTCGGGCCCGGTGGCGGCCCCGGCAGGCGCCGCGCCCAGCCCCATAGCGATGATCAAGATGAATGCGCCTATGCCGCCGATAATGGCTTTCATGGTCAAGCCCCCCTGGAGGCTGATGAATTGCCGGATTGAGCAGAGGCTGCTTTTATATTCCTAAGCCCGCCAAGCAACAAGAGGTATCAGCGCCGCACCGCGCAGTGATGGATTTTTTATCCCGATGCCCCTGATCCTTAGGCATCGGGACAGCCCTGCCGGGGAGCGCGGCGAGGCCGACGCGGCCGGTCAGTGATCGCCGGTGCCGGCAAAATGGAACGCGGCGCCGGCGCGGATGCCGGCCGGCCAGCGCTCGGTGACGGTTTTCAGCCTGGTGTAGAAATGCACCCCCTCGGGGCCGTAAATGCCATGGGCGCCGAATAATGAGCGCTTCCAGCCGCCAAAGCTGTGCGCGGCCACCGGCACCGGAATCGGCACATTGATGCCGACCATGCCGATCTCGATCCGGTCGGCGAATTCACGCGCCGAATCCCCGTCGCGGGTGAAGATCGAAACCCCGTTGCCATATTCATGCCCGTGGATGAGCTGCACCGCCTCGTCGAAACTGCCGGCGCGCACCGTGCAGAGCACCGGCCCGAAAATCTCCTGGCGGTAAATGTCCATATCCGGGGTGACATGGTCGAACAGGGTGCCGCCCATGAAGTAACCGTCCTCATAGCCCTGGAGGGAAAAGCCGCGCCCATCGGCCACCAGCACGGCGCCCTCGGCGAGGCCGCTNCCCATCTCGGCGTCCGGGTCGGTGGACGGGCCGATTTTCAGCCCCTCGACCCGCGGCTTCAGCGCCTCCATCAGGCGCTCGGCGGTTTCGTCCCCCACCGGCACCGCCACCGAAATGGCCATGCAGCGCTCGCCGGCCGAGCCATAGGCCGCCCCCATCAGGGCATCGGCGGCCTTGTCCATATCCGCGTCGGGCATGATGACCATGTGGTTCTTGGCGCCGCCCAGCGCCTGCACCCGTTTGCCGTGGGCGGTGCCGGTGGCATAGATATATTCAGCGATCGGGGTGGAGCCGACAAAGCTGACCCCGGCCACGTCCGGATGGGTCAGCAGGGCGTCCACCGCCTCCTTGTCGCCCTGCACCAGGTTCAGCACCCCATCGGGGAAGCCCGCCTGCCTGAACAGGTCCATCACCATCAGCGACACTGAAGGGTCACGCTCGGAGGGCTTGAGCACGAAGGTGTTGCCGCAGGCAATGGCCAGCGGATACATCCACATGGGCACCATGGCCGGAAAATTGAACGGGGTGATGCCGGCGCAGACGCCGATCGGCTGGCGCAAAGTATAGCTGTTGATATGCGGCCCGACATTGCGTGAATAATCCCCCTTCAGCAGCTCGGGCGCGGCGCAGGCATATTCGACATTCTCAATGCCGCGCATCACCTCGCCGACCGCATCGCTGAACACCTTGCCGTGCTCGGCGGCAAGCACCCGCGCCAATTCGTCGCGGTTGGAATCGAGCAATACCCGGAAATTCTGCATCATCCGGGCCCGTTTCAGCGGTGGGGTATCGGCCCAGGCCGGCAGCGCGGCTTTCGCCGCCGCCACCGCTTCGGCCAATTCGGCGGCGCTGGAGAGGCCGACTTCGCCGGTTTGGGCGCCGGTGGCCGGGTTATAAACAGGAGCGGTGCGCCCGCTGCGCGAAAACGCCGGGCGTCCATTGATAACGTTACCGATCTTGGCAATCATCTGGGGGGGTTCCTCAACAGTGATCTCGTGGCCGGGCGGCGCCGTGCGAACCGGCCGGCGCCCCGGATTTCCGGCTTCAAATCTAACCGGGTTCGCGGTGCAAGTCGATAATAGTGTCAACCACTTGCCCAGAGAAAGACCAGCCGCTGCATGCCGGGCGCCGGCGGGGCCTGCCCACCGGTCCGGACGGGGGATTTCTTGACAATGATCAAGGATGGTGCAAGCGAGCCGTGTTTAGTGTTTTGGGTGTCTTTGATATTCGTTATTGTGACCATATAGAGGGGTGTGCCATGAAAAGACTGACCAATCGCGGATTGATCGCGGGGGCTTTGCTCAGCGCTTCAGCGCTGACAATGAGCGCGACAATCGCTGCGGCCGAACCGCCGAAATTGACCGAGGCGGAATTCGAACAAGCCAAGACTCTTTACTTCCAACGCTGCGCGGGCTGCCACGGCGTGCTGCGCAAAGGCGCGACCGGTAAAAACCTCGAGCCCAAGAACACCATGAAGCTTGGCACCGAGAAGCTGGCCAAGATCATCAAGCTCGGCACCGATGCCGGCATGAACCCGTTCAATGATATCTTTGACGACGCCACCATCGAGCTGCTGGCCAAATATATCCAGAACGAGCCGCCGATCCCGCCGGAAATGTCGCTCGCCATGATGAAACAGGCGACCAAGGTTTATGTGGATCCGAAGGACTATCCCACCAAGCCGCTGCATGGCCGCAACTGGAAGAACTTCTTCGTGGTGATCGAACGCGACGTGGGCAAGGTTGCCATCGTCGACGGCGACAAGAAGGAAATCGTCGCCCATCTGAATTCGGGCTATGCGGTGCATGTGCTGAAAGCGCTTGAGCATCACAATCTCGACAAGGCTCATGACGAAGGCCGCTTCTGGTATTCGATCGGCCGCGACGGCAAGCTGAACAAGTTTGACCTGTGGCAGACCCCGGACAAGATGCTGGTTGCCGAAACCAAGATCGCCTATGACGCCCGCGACGTGGCGGTGTCCGGCGACGGCAAATATGTCATCGCCGGCGGCTACTGGCCTCCGCATGCGGTGATCGTCGATGCGGTCACCATGGATCCGCTGAAGGTGATTTCGACCCGCGGTGTTAATGTTGATGGCGAATATGTCAACGAATCGCGCGTCGCCGCCATCTACACCACACCCAATGCAAAGTCCTTCCTGGTTGCCGCGAAGGAACTGGGCCAGATGTGGCAGGTTGACTATACCGATCTGGATGATCTGAAGATCGTGCAGATGAATACGGCCAAGTTCCTGCATGACGGCTTCTTCGACCCGACCGGCCGCTACTTCCAGATCGCCGCCAACGCCTCCAACAAGATGGTTGTGGTGGACAGCGAAACCTGGAAGACCGAAGCGATCATCGATGTCGCCAAGATGCCGCATCCGGGACCGGGCGCCAACTGGATCGATCCGAAATGCGGCCCGGTGGGCGGCACCACCCATATCGGCGCCAGCACCGTGACGGTGTGGGGCAATGATCCCAAGGGTCACCCGGACCAGGCCTGGAAAGTGTGCTACACGGTTCCGACCGATGGCCCCGGCCTGTTCATCCGCACCCATCCCAATGCCGATATCGTGGTGGCCGACCAGCCCAAGAGCCCCGATCCGGAGGTTCGCCAGGCCATGCAGGTGATCGACAAGAAGACCCGCAAGGTCATCGAGACCCTGGTGCCGACCGAAAAAGAAGGCTACATGGCCCTGCACACCGAATTCAACGCCGATGGCAGCGAATTCTGGGTGTCGGTCTGGAACCGCACGGACCCCAAACAGCCGAATGGCGAAATCGTGGTCTATGACTCCAAGACGCTGAAAGAAAAAGCACGGATCAAGGGTCTTTACACCCCGACCGGCAAGTTCAACGTCACCAACCGCACGAACCACGTCACCTAATCGCAGTGGTTTGACACGAAACAAGGGGCAGATGGCTTAGCCATCTGCCCTTTTTTGTTCTAGAACGGTTCTTATTTGTTTATGATCCGGCCATATTTACGGCAGCCGGCATGGCCGCGATATTTACCGGCGCCGCAAACACATATTGAGGAGACCCGTCCCATGAAACTTATCCTGAGTTTGACCGGCGCGGCGCTGATTGCCGCCCTCATCGCCCCGGGCGCCGCCATGGCCGCCGGCGACAAGGCCAAGATCTGCGCCAAGGCGGAAAAACGCTATCAGAAGCTGTTCGGCAAACCGTCTTCGAAAGAAGATGTGGTGATCGTGAAAATGTACAAATACACCTTCTGCCCGATGGAGGTCACCGTGAAGCCGGGCACTGTGGTGCGCTGGGTGAATGTGGATTTCGCCACCAGCCACAGCACCTGGTTCAAGGAAGCGGGCAAGGAGGAAAGCGAGCGGCTGTTCCCGGAAGAAAAGACCGAGATGAAATTCGACCTGCCGCCCGGGGAATATCCCTATCTGTGCGGACCGCACTGGCAATCCGACAATATGATCGGCAAGGTGATCGTCGCCCCCTGAGCCAGCTTGACATGGGTCAAGGCCGGCCCGGTGCGGGCCAATAGAATAATTTCATGCACCAGGGTCGGCATGAGCGGGAGTTAGTCATGGGGACGGGCAAGGTTTTTCTAGTCGGCGCTGGACCGGGGGATCCCGGGCTGTTGACCGTGCGGGCCCGCGACCTGATCGCGGCGGCCGAAGTGGTGGTTTACGACCGCCTGGTCTCGGAAGAGGTGCTGGCCCATATTCCCACCGGGGCCAGCCTGATCAATGTGGGCAAGGCCGCGGGTTTTCACCCGATTCCCCAGCATGAAATCAACGAAACCCTGCTGAATCTGGCTTTGGCGGGGCGTGACGTAGTGCGGCTGAAAGGCGGCGATCCGCTGATTTTCGCCCGCGGCGGCGAGGAGGCGGCGTTTCTGGCCCGGGCCGGGGTGGAAGTGGAGATCATCCCCGGCATCACCGCCGCCCAGGGCGGGGCCGCCAGCCTCGGCATTCCGCTGACCCAGCGCGGTGTGACGCGCAATCTGCGCTATATTACCGGCCAGTGCCGCTCGGAAGACGACATTGCGAGCTATGACTGGCCCAGCCTGGCCGATCCGGACAGCACATTGTGCATCTATATGGGCGCGGCGACCATCGCGCGCTTTGCCGGGCGGCTGATGGCGGCGGGGCGCAGCCCGTCGACACCGGTGGCGGCAATCGCCCAGGCAACGCGGCCGGGGCAGGTTTCATTGACCACGACGCTTGAAAAACTGGCCTCGGATATGGGACAGTCCGGACTGTCGGCTCCCGTCATGTTCATTATCGGAGAGGTTGTCCATTTTGCCGCCATTCATCCGGACATCGCCCATGATCAGATCAGCTCTCCTGTTGTCGCTGCTGCTGAGTAGCGCGGCGCTGGCTTCGGCCGGCATGCCCGGCCCGGCCCGGCAGACCCAGCTCACCCATCTGGTGCGGCAGGATTGCGGCTCGTGCCACGGCATGACCCTGAAAGGCGGGCTCGGCCGGGCGCTGCTGCCGGAAAACCTGAAAGATTTCGACAAGGACGGGCTGGTGGCCATTATTCTCGACGGCATACCCGGCACGCCGATGCCGCCCTGGCGCGGCCTACTCACCGAGGCCGAAGCGCAGTGGATCGTTGAAAAGCTGAAAACAGGAACCCTGAAATGAACCGGCGTAATTTTCTCAAAACCGCGGCGGCGGGTCCGGCGCTGCTGGCGTCCGGCCTGCCGGCGCTCGCGGGCACGAAGGCGGCGCTGCGCGGCACCGGCGATATGGGCATTGTCATCGAGCGGGCCACCGGCTCGATCCTGATCGTCGAGACAACAAACCGCAGCATTCTCGGCCGGGTGAGCGGATTGGGGGATTTGTCCCATGCCTCGGCGGTCTATGCGCGCGATGAGCGCTATGTGTTCGTGTTCGGGCGCGATGGCGGCCTGACCAAGATCGATATCCTGGAGCAGAAAATCGTCAAGCGGGTGCTGCAGAGCGGCAATGCGATCGGCGGCGCCATTTCCGATGACGGCAAGCTGGTGGCGGTGTCGAACTACAAGCCGGGCGGGGTGCGGATTTTCGACACGGATACGCTGGAGATGGTGGCCGACATTCCGGCCGGCTCGAAAACCGTCGGCCTGGTGGATGCGCCGGGGCGGCGCTTTATCTTCACGCTCTATGATGCGGGCGAGATCTGGATTGCCGACATGTCCGAGGGGCGGGTTCCGAAACTGACCAAATTCCCCGATATCGGCGATCTGCCCTATGACGGGCTGATCACCGGCGATGGGCGGCATTATATTGCCGGGCTGTTCGGGCAGGACGGGCTGGTGCATCTGGATTTGTGGCGCGAGCCGCTGAAGCCGGAAATGGTGCTGGATCATTATGGCCGCGGCGAAAAGAAGCTGCCGGTCTACAAGATGCCGCATCTGGAAGGCTGGGCGCTGGCCGGGGGCAAGTTTTTGCTGCCGGCGGTGGGCCGGCACGAGGTGCTGGCGATGGATGCGAACAGCTTCAAGGAAGTGGGCCGGGTCAAAGTGCATGGCCAGCCGGTCTTCGTGATGGCGCGGCCGGGCGGACGCCATGCCTGGGTCAATTTCGCCCTGCCCGACAATGACACGGTGCAGGTGCTGGACACGGTCACGCTGAAGGTGATTCACGAGTTCAAGCCTGGCCCGGCGGTGCTGCATATGGAGTTCACGCCGCGCGGCCACGAAGTGTGGGTGTCGGTGCGCGACACCGGCAAGGTCGAGATCTACGATGCCGCCAGCTTTGAAAAGCTCGCTGAACTGCCGGCGCAAAGCCCGAGCGGCATTTTCTTCACCGCCCGCGCCCACCAGATCGGGCTTTAGGCGATGAACAAGCCCGAGCCCCGCGATCTGGAGCTGATCGACCGCTGGCAGCGGGACATTCCGCTTGTCTCCCGGCCCTATGGGGCGATGGGCGAGGCGCTGGAGATGAGCGAGGCGGAGGTGCTGGAGCGCCTTAAGCGCCTGCAGGCCAAGGGCATCATGACCCGGGTCGGGGCGGTGGTGCGGCCCAACACCGCCGGCGCCAGCACCCTGGCGGCGATGAAGGTGCCGCCGGAGCGGCTGGAGGAGATTGCCGAACTGATCAACCGGGAACCGGGGGTCAACCACAATTACGAGCGCGAGCATGACTTTAATCTGTGGTTCGTGGTCACCCAGGACAGCCGGCCGGCGGTGAAGGCCACCCTGGAGCGCCTGCGCCGCGCTTCCGGGCTCGATGTGCTCTATCTGCCGCTGAAGGCGGCCTATCATATCGACCTTGCCTTTCCGGTGTCGGGGATGCGCGGGCTGCTGCGCCGCGACCACGGCGCGGGGGCGGCGTCTGGCCGCGCCGATGCGGCCGACCGGCGCATTCTGGGAGCGATCGAGGACGGGCTGGCGCTGGAACCACAGCCATTTGGCCCGGTGGCGGCGAGGCTGGGGATGGAGGAGCGCGAAATCCTCGACCGGCTCGGCGCTCTGCTGGACAGGGGCATCGTGACCCGGTTCGGCCTGGTGGTGCGCCACCGCTCGCTCGGCTATACGGCCAATGCCATGTCGGTGTGGAATGTGGACGATTCGGAAGTCGATGAAATCGGCCGCTATCTGGCGCGGCAGCCTTTCGTGACCCTGTGCTATCAGCGCCGGCGCCAGGATAGCTGGCCCTATAATCTCTATTGCATGATCCATGGCCGCGAGCGCAGCACGGTCAGCGCGCAGATCGCGGAACTGAACGCGGATCCGCGCATGGCGGGGCTGGCGCATCAGGTGCTGTTCAGCCGCCGCTGTTTCAAACAGCATGGCGCCCGGTTCGGCGGCGGGGCAAAGGCGTTGTCCCATGCTTGACGATACCGACCGGAAGATCATCAACGGGCTGCAGGGCGGATTTCCGCTCAGCGAGCGCCCCTATGCCGAGGCGGCAGCGTCGCTGGGGCTTGAGGAGGATGAACTGATCGGCCGGATCGCCGCGCTGCGCGAGACAAGCGTGCTGTCGCGCTTCGGGCCGATGTTCGACGCGGCGAAGATGGGCGGGGCCTTTTGCCTGTGCGCGATGGCGGTGCCCGAGGCGCGCTTCGAGGAGGTGGCCGAGGCGGTGAACAAATACGACCAGGTGGCCCATAATTACGAGCGGGCCCATGCGCTCAATATGTGGTTCGTGCTGGCCAGCGACGCGGCGGAGGATATCGAGGCGACGGCGGAAAGCATCACGCGCGATACCGGCCTTGAGGTGCTGCTGATGCCGAAACTGGAAGAATATTTCATCGGCCTGAAGGTGGACGCATGAGCCGGATCGATGCCATGGACCGGCGGTTGATCACCGCGACCCAATCGGGGCTGCCGCTGACCCGGCGGCCTTATGACGATGTGGGCGCGGCGCTGGACATTTCCGGTGAGGAGGTGCGCCGGCGGCTGCAGGCGATGATGGCGCGCGGGGTGATACGCCGCATCGGCGCGGTGCCGAACCACTACAAATTGGGCCTCACCCATAACGGCATGACGGTGTGGGATGTGGACGATGCCAGGATCAGCGCGCTCGGCCCCGAGGTGGGGGCGCTGGAATTCGTCAGCCATTGCTATCAGCGCCCGCGCCACCTGCCGGACTGGCCGTATAATTTCTTCGCCATGGTGCATGGCCGCAGCGCCGGGGAAGTGATGGAGAAGATCGAGCGCGTCGCCCGGGTGCTGGGGGATGCTGCCCGCGCCCATGATGTGCTGTACAGCAAGCGGATTTTGAAAAAAACCGGCCTGCGGCTGCAAAACTGAAAGAGACATAGCCCATGTTCCGCCTCAGCCAGATGATGAAGGAAATCCGCAACCCGACCGAGGTGCGGCCGCATCGCGACCTGCCGGGGCCGGTGGTGATCTGGAACCTGATCCGGCGCTGCAATCTGAAATGCAAGCATTGCTACGCCATCTCTGCCGATGTGGATTTTCCCGGCGAGCTCGGCACCGAAGATATCTATGCGGTGATGGACGATTTAAAGGGCTTTCGCGTGCCGGTACTGATCCTGTCGGGGGGCGAGCCGCTGCTGAGGCCGGATATTTACGACATATCGCGCCGGGCCAAGCAGATGGGTTTTTATGTGGGCCTGTCCACCAATGGCACGCTGATCGATGCCGGCAATATCGGGACCATCCGCGATATCGGCTATGATTATGTCGGCATCAGCCTCGACGGCATTGGCGAGACCCATGACCGGTTCCGGGTGATGGAGGGGGCCTATGCGGCCTCGCTCAATGCCATGCGCCTGTGCCGGGACAATGGCATCAAGATCGGCGCGCGCTTCACCATGACCATGGACAATGCGGACGAGTTGGCGCAGATGCTGGCGCTGATCGAGGAAGAGCGCATCGACAAGTTCTATTTCTCGCATCTGGTTTATGCCGGGCGCGGCAACAAGAACCGGGGCGACGATGCGGCGCGAGAGATGACCCGGCGCACCATGGATATGCTGTTCGACACCGCCTGGTCGGCGCTGGAGCGCGGCGAGGAGAAAGAATTCGTCACCGGCAATAATGACGCGGACGGGGTCTATTTCTATTACTGGGTCAAGGAGCGCTTTCCGGAAGCCGCGGCGCATATCCGCGCCAAGCTGGTGCAATGGGGCGGCAATGCCTCGGGGGTCAATGTGGCCAATATCGACAATGTGGGCGACGTGCACCCGGATACCATGTGGTGGCACCACACTATCGGCAATGTGCGTGAGCGGCCCTTTTCGCAAATCTGGCCGGATATTTCCGACCCGATCATGGCCGGGCTGAAGCAGCGCCCGCGCCAGGTTTCGGGGCGCTGCGGCGCCTGCCGGCATTTCGATATCTGCAACGGCAATACACGGGTGCGCTCGCTGAAGCTGACCGGCGATGCCTGGGCCGAGGACAGCGCCTGCTATCTCAGCGATGAGGAGATCGGGCTCACCGCGCCGGGGGCTCGGGTGGAGGTGACGCCTTTTGGAAGGAAAGAGTATGAAACGCTCAAACCTCAGGCCTAGCCTCGGCGCTGCGCTGGTCGGCGTAGCGCTGCTGGCCGGGGCGCCGGCCCTGGCCGC
>PKTQ01000237.1 GCA_002869085.1 Hyphomicrobiales bacterium
CTGATGCCCGGCGCCGGCATCGAGGGTCTGGTGATAATCAAGCGAGACGAGATCGAGGATCAGATGCTCCAGCGAGGGCTGCTCGGAGCGCAGCAGGGACTCGGTCGGCCCGGTGCATTCCTGCCCGTGCAGCCAGATCACCGGCGGGCGCAGTTTCGGCTCCGCAACCGCTTTGGCCATCGCCATCGCCGCTTTTGTTGACAGGCCCAGCGAGGCCGCGACGCCGGTGCAGAACTGCAGGAACACCCGGCGCGAGACGCCCAGCCTTTTCTCAATGTTGGAAAAGTCGAAATCACCAATATCCAAGCTGTGGTTCGCCATCAGATCCCCCGTAAAGCCCGTTTGCGGGCATTGCTGTCAGACGCTTCACACAGCGCCGCTTAGCGGGAATAAGAGCAGGAACTATGCCAGAAGGGATTGTCTGTGATTTATCAGGTGGTTATGCGGGATCACGCCCAAAGCGACAGCGCGGAATCGGAAAGCCAGAATCCAGCTTGCCCGCAGAACCGGAAAGTAACTTTCCATTAACCATGAGGGCTGATCGGGATCGACAGCTCAGAGGAAAGGAAGCTGAATCACACGGCGCAGATTGCCGGTAGCCTGCCGGCCCATGGCCGCGCCTGTTCCAATTGCGCGGCAGCTTCAACAGTGCGCCCTCAAGCGCGCCGCGCCACCTAAGGACCGCAAACGGGATATGGGCTCGTATAGTTTGGTGCGCGTGCTTTGGTGGTATATCTCCAAGCGCCCGATCCGCATAGAAAAGGGCCGCAGCAGAAATATGCCGCAGCCCCTAATCGGTTATATTTGAAAATCAACCTGTGCTGACTTGCGAAATAAATCGGCTCACTTCCTCTTTTAGCCTTTCAGATTGTTTGAAGAGTTCGCCTGCGGATGACATCACCTGGCCTGAAGCGGCTCCAGCCTCCTGCGAGGCCTGACTGACACCTGCGATGTTTCGATTAACTTCCTCAGTTCCTGATGCTGCTTCCTGAACATTTCGCGCAATCTCCTGTGTGGCCGCTCCTTGTTCTTCCATGGCAGCAGCAATTGATGCCGAGGTTTCGTCAACTCGCCGGATGACCTTGCCGATATCCCCCATGGATACAACCGCCTGCTGAGTGGCGCTCTGAATCTCATTGATCTGGGCAACAATTTCTTCAGTTGCCTTGGCGGTCTGTCCGGCCAGCCCCTTCACTTCATTAGCGACCACCGCAAAACCCTTGCCCGCCTCACCGGCGCGCGCCGATTCAATTGTGGCATTCAGAGCCAGCAGATTGGTCTGATCGGCAATATCGGAAATCATGCTGATCACATCACTGATCTTGTTAGCCGTTGAGGCCAGATTTTCAATTTGCAGGCCTGTTTTTTCAACCTCTGTCACAGCCTGCCTGGCAGCTTCGGACGCATCATTAACGCGTTGGTTGATTTCAGCAATTGAGTGCGACATCTCTTCGGAAGCCGCCGCCACCGTCTGCACATTGGTCGCCGCCTGTTCGGATGCGGCTGAGACAGCGGAAGACTGACTGCTCGTTTCTTCGGCGATGCCCGACATAGCCTGTGATGTACTATTCAGTTGCGCGGAAGCTGAAGTCACGGTGTTGACGATTTCCTCGATATTCACGGAAAATTCGGCCGTGATTTTATCCATGAGAGCCCGTTTCTCTTCTTTCTCAAGCCGCTCTTTTTCCTTCTGGGCTTCCGCTTCCTTATTCTTGATGGAGTTCTTCTTGAACACCAGAACCGAACCAGCCATATCCCCTATTTCATCAGTTCGATCCACGCCTTGAATTTCGACAGAATGGTCGCCTTGGGCCAGTATGGTCATTGCTCGATTAATCTCGGTGATCGGCCGTGACAGGCTGCGACCGAAGAAAACCCCAATCACCAGAACCAGCGCAATTCCAATAACCGAACCAACAAGCAATTGATTACGCATGGAGATAACGCCCGCAAAGGCTTCCGCATAATCCTGTTCGGCAATAACGGCCCATGTGACATTGTGGAACTTCACCGGCTTGTAGGCGGCAACGACGGACATTCCATGGTGATCATGGGAGATCATCAAGCCGTTTTCACCCTTAAGCGCCAGATTGACCTGAGGTGTATCGATCTTGGTCTTGAGAATTGTCGATTCCTTGCTGAAACGGGAATCGCTACGCATCAGCTTATCGCCGCCCATCAGATAGGTTTCGCCGGTTTCACCAAGTCCGGCCTTCTGCTGCATCAGTTCATCGAGCGCACCGATGGGCATCTGGAAAGCCAGGACACCTTGGAACTTTCCATCCTTGTCCAATAATGGCGTTGAGATAAAGCTTGCTGGTGCACCGTGACTAGGGGCATAGGCCTTGAAATCGAAAAAGTTCTTGCTGCCTTTTTTGGGATTATCCCGGGCAGCCTTGAAAGCCTTGCCCAAATCAGTATCGGCCCATTTTCCCGACACCAGATTGGTTGCATAGTCCAGCTCTTTGAACACGGTGTAGACAAGATTGCCTTTGGGGTCGAACAGGAAGATATCGTAATATCCGCGGTCGCGCAGAAATGCTCTCAGATAAGGGTGATACTTTGCATGCACCATGCTGTATATTGAGCCATCTTTAGCGGCATCCAGTTTTTCTTTCTCCCCTGTGGGATGAGGATTCCTATCAATATACAGAGCCTGAAGTTTCTTGCCCTGATCTTTGCCCAGATTGATCCAGCCTTGCTTGAAGGCTGCGAGAGCCTCCAAAATAACCGGATTTTGGGCTTGAACAGACAGATCCCCATCAATGCTCTTCAGCCAGTGGGATAATCCTTCGGCCCGATCATCCAATACAGCTGTCAGTTTGGAATTGGCTTCTTTCTCAACAGCATTCTTACTCTCAAAATAAGCAAAAGCCCCGGTCAGAGATACAGCCACTACCCCAACTGACACAATTATTGCGGGTATTTTTCTTGATATACTCAACGAAAAAAGGTTTATCATAGCTTTTACAACTCCAAATCCGATCTTGCATTTGCAATGCAGCACTCTTTATCCCCGACATGAATTAATATACTTTTAATTATAAATTTATATTTGATATGAACATTTAAAAATCAAACACACCAAAGCAACCATTGCGGGTATAATAAAAACTCAAGAAGCGACTTAACTAATGTTGTATCTCTAACAATGTAAATGAATGTGCTTTTTCTGTCGGATACATTGATATACCAAATTGCCTGAGCCCGAGCGACGACTTTAACAACCTCGCATTGTGGTTGATCGTCAACATTAGAGCCCCCGCACCGGCCATCGGCAACACTTCAAACCGCTAACGAACGCTTATCCAGCCCGGGCGCTGATTTCTGGCGCTCAACGAACACGCACAAATATCAGGCAGAGAAAAAATAGCGCATAAAATTTATGCAGATTTCGCGCCCCCTTCCCGCGCGAAAACCAGGCAAAATCCGGACAATCCAATCTTAACAATGTGTTAACCGGCGCCCATCAGTCCGGCATGTTTCTTGCCTCTTAATTCCCGCATATCGATGCATTGCCCCGCCGCGCCCACGTTTTGGCCGGGGGGTCAATGCGAGTTGTGGGGGGGCAAGAGCGCGGGCGCTGTTGCCGCAAGAGCCAAGGGGGATGAGTCAATGAAATTTGTGATGGCCATCATCAAACCGTTCAAGCTCGACGAGGTGCGCGAGGCACTGACCGGGCTTGGCGTCCAGGGCATAACCGTGACCGAGGTCAAGGGTTATGGCCGGCAAAAGGGGCAGACCGAGATTTATCGCGGCGCTGAATACAAAGTGAATTTCCTGCCCAAGCTGAAGGTGGAGGCGGCGGTTTCGGCCGAAATGGCCAACAAGGTTGTCGAAGCCATCACCATGGCCGCCAGGACCGAGCAGATCGGCGATGGCAAGATCTTCGTCTACGACATCGAACAGATTGTGCGCATCCGGACCGGCGAAACCAACGCCGACGCGCTGTAAAAGGGGAAATATCATGACCAAACACATCGTTCCGATTACCGGACTTGCGGCGCTGGGCCTTCTGGCTTTCGCGCCGCCCGCCCTGGCGGAAGACACGCTGAACTCAGGCGATACCGCCTGGATGCTGACCTCGACCGCGCTGGTGCTGATGATGACCATACCGGGCCTTGCCCTGTTTTACGGCGGCATGGTGCGCAAGAAGAATGTGCTGGCCACCACCATGCAAAGCTTCGCCGCCGCCTGCCTGATGACCGTGCTGTGGATGATCGCCGGCTACACGCTGGCCTTCGAAAATGGCGGCGCGCTCAATTCCTTCGTCGGCGGCCTGTCGAAAATGTTCCTGGCCGGCATCGGCAAGGACAGCCTTTCGGGCACCATCCCGGAATCGGTGTTCATGACCTTCCAGATGACCTTCGCCATCATCACCCCGGCGCTGATCACCGGCGCCTTTGCCGACCGCATGAAGTTCTCCGCCCTGCTGTTCTTCCTCGGGGCGTGGATGCTGATCGTCTATGCGCCGATCACCCATTGGGTCTGGGGCGGTGGCTTCCTGGCCGATGCCGGCGTGCTCGACTTTGCCGGTGGCACCGTGGTGCACATCAATGCCGGCGTGGCCGGCCTGGTGGCCGCGCTCGTCCTTGGCAAGCGCCACGGCTACGGCACCGAAAACATGTCGCCCCATAATATGGTGCTGAGCGTCATCGGCGCCTCGCTGCTGTGGGTCGGCTGGTTCGGCTTCAATGCGGGCTCCGCCGTCGCCGCCAACGGATCGGCCGGCATGGCCATGGCCGTCACCCAGATCGCCACCGCCGCCGCCGCCCTGTCCTGGATGTTCGCCGAATGGGTCATCCACAAGAAACCGAGCGTGCTCGGCGTGGTTTCAGGCGCTGTCGCCGGCCTCGTCGCCATCACCCCGGCGTCGGGCTATGTGGCTCCGTCCGGCGCGCTGGCGATTGGCATCGTGGCCGGCGTGGTCTGCTTCTGGGGCGCCACCAGCCTGAAGCGGATGCTGGGCTATGACGACTCGCTCGACGCTTTTGGCGTGCACGGCATCGGCGGCGTCGTCGGCGCGGTGCTGACCGGCGTCTTCGCCAGCGAGGCCATCGGCGGCACCAAGGGCGCGCTCGAAGGCAATGTCGGCCAGATCCTGGTGCAGATCGAAGGCATTCTGGCGACCATCGTCTATTGCGCCGTCGCCACCTTCATCATCCTCAAGGTGATCGACCTGGCCATCGGCCTGCGCGTCAGCAAGGACGTGGAGATCGAAGGTCTCGACGTCAATCTGCACGGGGAGACCGTGCAATAACACCCCGCCTCGCGGCTTTCCTCGCGAGGTCAGAGCGTGTCGGCTTGAGAACGCTTCATCTCAAGTCGGCACGTCTCCCATCGGCCCGGAAGAAAAGGCTTCAAGGGGTCGATGAAAAGTTCAATGAGGAAAGTGGTGGCCGCGACCCGTCCTGCGCGACGAAAAAGGGGGGCGGTAATCCGGCCCCCCTTCCCGTTGAAATTGCCAGTCCCCCAACGGCAACCTCAACTGGCTAACTGGTGTGCGCGCCCCCGCAAGACTGGGCGGGGGTGCGTATGCTGCAGGGATATCATATGCAGCATATCCATCTTAATTCATCATTCTGTCATGATCAAATCGAATCCTGAAATTTTTGAGCGTTTTGCGTCCATTATTGATCATTTTTGGTGGGCCTTTTGACGCAGCGGCACGGCGGTGAAACGGGTGTAACGCGATGCAAAGCAATCGGGTAAACCCGTCTCAACAGTCGGCCTTCCGTCAAACGCAAGCCGTGTGGATCGGAATGCACGCAAAACAAGCTAGCGCAGTTTGACCTGAACCAGCTCCTCTCCGCCGGGATCGTTCACATGCACCGCGCAGGCGATGCACGGATCGAAGCTGTGAATGGTGCGCAGAATCTCGATCGGCTGTTTGGCGTCATGCAGCTTATGCCCGGCCAGCGCCGCCTCATAGGGCCCCGGCTTGCCGTCCGCGTCGCGCGGGCCGGCGTTCCAGGTGCTCGGCACCACCGCCTGATAATTGTCGATCTTGCCGTTCTTGATCACGATCCAGTGGGCGAGCCCGCCGCGCGGCGCCTCCATGAAGCCGACGCCCCTTGCCTCGGACGGCCAGCTTGAAGGCTCCCACAGCGCCTCGTTGAAGGTCTTGCTGTCGCCGCCCTTGATATTGGCGACCAGGCTGTCGAGCCAGCCCATCATCGCATCGGCGAAGATCTTGGTCTCCAATGTGCGCGCCGCGGTGCGGCCCAGGGTCGAGAACAGCGCCTCAACCGGCACATCGAGGGTCTTCAGGGTCAGTCCCACCAGCTCCTTGGCCTGCTCGTTGCCCGTGGCATAGAGCATCAGCATCCGCGCCAGCGGTCCCACCTCCATCGGATGGCCCTTCCAGCGCGGCGATTTCATCCATGAATAGCCCTTGTCCACATCGAGCTGCTTATAAGGCGGCTTGGGTCCGGTATAATCGAAGCTGGTCTCGCCCTCATAGGGGTGCAGGCCCTTCTCCTTGCCGACGCTGTAATCGTACCAGGCATGGGCGACATTCTCCTGCACCTCGTCGGGCGCATTGAGATCCACCGGATGCACGGTGCTGAGGTCGCGATTGAGAATCGCCCCGGGCGGCACCAGCAGGCCGGCGGTGTCGTCCATGCCCTTAGACGGTAAATCGCCATAGCACATGAAATTGCCGACCCCTTCGCCCTGCCCGGCCCAGTCCTTGTAGAACCCGGCAATAGCCAGCGTATCCGGCACATAGACCTGATCGACAAAGGCCTGCATCGACTGGATGATCGAGCGCACCTGGCTGAGCCGCTCGGCATTGACCGCCGAATCCGAATTGAGATCAAACGGACACGGCACCCCGCCCACCAGGAAATTCGGGTGCGGGTTCTTGCCGCCGAATATGGTGTGCAACTGAACCACATTGCGCTGCCATTCCAGCGCGTCGAGATAATGCGCCACCGCCATCAGATTGGCCTCGGGCGGCAGTTTATAGGCCGGATGCCCCCAATAGGCATTGGCGAAAATGCCGAGCTGGCCATTATCGACAAAGCCTTTCAGCTTGGCCTTCACATCGGAGAAATAGCCCGGCGAGGAGCGCGGATAATTGCTCAGCGACTGCGCCAGCGCCGAAGTGGCCTTGGGGTCGGCGCTCAGCGCCGAGACCACATCGACCCAGTCGAGCGCGTGCAGATGATAGAAATGCATCACATGGTCGTGCACATATTGCGCCCCGATCATCAGATTGCGAATGAGCTGGGCATTGGTGGGGATCTCATATCCCAGCGCATTTTCCACCGAGCGCACCGAGGCCAGCCCGTGCACCAGCGTGCACACCCCGCAGATGCGCTGGGCGAAGGCCCAGGCATCGCGCGGATCGCGCCCCTGCAGAATAAGCTCGATGCCGCGCACCATGGTGCCGGACGAATAGGCATTGGCGATGGTGTCCCCCGACATCTCCGCCTCGATGCGCAAATGCCCCTCGATGCGCGTGATGGGATCAACAACGACCCGTTCATTCATGACTGATCCCCTTTTCTTTCCTTGAGAAAGTCTTCCGCAATCCGGTATTGCCGTTCCGTCTCCTGGCCCGACTGGTCGCTATCGGCGGCCATCGATTCGGCCATCCGCGCCATGCGGCAGGCCATGGCCGCCTGCCAGGCCAGCGGCCCGGCCGCTTCCTGGGCGTGGGAGGCGACGCAGGCCGCCGCCGCCCGGGCGATGAAATAGCCCGCCTGATGCGACCAGTCCCCTTCCCGTCCGCATTTGGTGTGGCTGTCGATCACCGCGCGCTTGGCGGTTTTCAGCGCCAGCGCCATCTCCTCCGCAGAGCCGCCGCGCCGCGCCGCGTCAAGCGCATGGGCAATGCGCTCATCATCGCTCAGCCCGAGCAGCGATTCGACGAACCGGCACCCCAGCAGCCGCTGATCCTCCAGCGACAGGCCGGCCAGCGCCGTGCGGAACTCGTCATCATTTCTGATTTCGGCCATGGCTCTATCCTTCCTTGGCCGGTTCGGTGCTGGCCAGATGCTCGGCGAGCATCTCGGTCAGGCCGACCACCGGCATATCCATATCGTTATGTTCAAGGCCTTCTTCGAGCTGAATCCGGCAATTGGCGCAGGCGGTCACCAGCGTATCGGCCCCGACCGCGTCAAGCTGCTTCTTCTTGCGCTGGAACGCCTGCAGCTTCAGATGCTCGGCTTCCTCGATCGCCCCCTGGCCGCCGCCGGCGCCGCAGCACCAGTTCATCTTGCCGCAATCCTCCATTTCGGCGAAATCCTTCACCACCATTTTCATCAGATTGCGCGGCGCCTCGATCACCCCGCCGCGGCGAACAAGCTGGCACGGGTCGTGGAAGGTCATTTTTCCTTCCTCGAAGCCTTCCGTCTTCAGTTTGCCGGCCACCCGCAGATCTTCCAGCACCTCCAGGATATGCTGCACTTTGAAGGGGAATTTGCGTCCGATCAGATTCGGCCCCTCCCAGCGGATGGCGGTATAGGCGTGGCCGCATTCCGGGCTGATCACGCATTTGACCTTCAGCTTCTCGGCCGCGTTCACCACCCGGCTCACCAGCTCGGCGGCGATGTCGGAAGCGCCGATCTGAATGCCGGAATTGGTGGCCTCGAACGCCTCGGAACTCAGGGTCCAGGACACCCCGGCATGGTCGAAAATATGCACGATGGCGCTGAGATATTCCGGATAGTTCATGATCTCCATCGAGGACATCAACACCAGATATTCGGCCCCTTCCACATCGAAGGGAACCGTGAGGCCGCTGTCTTTTTCCACATGGCGCACCTGGGCTTTCAGCGCCTTGATGGTCACTCCCATCGGGCTGCCGATCTTGATCGCCCGGGTCGAGGCCCCGATCAGCCCCTCCGGCGCATTGCCCGAGGCCGACATGCCCTCGCGCACCCTGCGGATCATATAGACGATGTCATTGCCCACCGGGCACACCAGCGAGCAGCGCCCGCACATGGTGCAGGAATTATAGATATATTCCCGCCATTCCTCGA
>PKTQ01000012.1 GCA_002869085.1 Hyphomicrobiales bacterium
CTCGCCCTGGCCGGACGATCGGTTTCCCTGATCGCGCCGGGGACCGCCTGCAATGGCGGCGATCATTTCACCCCGCTCGATGCCGATTGCTGGCGGCAGGTGCTGGCGGGCGATGATGCGGAGCGCCCGGCGGAAATCATCTATCTCAGCGGGGCGTTTGACGGCGGCGCGCCGGAGGCCCTTGGCACGCGCATTTGCGGGATGAGCGCCATGCTGCAGAGCCTTGGCGACCGGCCGGCCCGGCTGTGGGTGATCGCCCCGGGCGGCGCCCGCGCTGCCGCCGGGCTCGGCGGGGAGGATCCGGTGCAGTCGGGGGTGTGGGGTTTCACGCGGGTTGCCGCCAATGAATATTCCGATTGCGATTTCCGGCTGATCGATTTCGACGCGGCCCTGACCGGGGACGAGGCGGCCACCCGTCTGGCGGCGGCGATCAATGCTCCGGGCGAGGAAACCGAGCTGATCCTGAGCGCCGGCCATGCCGCTGCGGTCCGGGCCGAGCGGGGCCCTGTCGCCATGGCGGGCGAGCAGGGCGCGGAGGCGGCGATGCTTGACTTCCAGCGCGCCGGCTCGCTCGACAATCTGCACTGGCGCGCCTGCCCGCGCCGCAAGCCGGGGCCGGGGCAGGTTGAAATCGAGGTGGCGGCGGCCAGCCTCAATTTCCGCGATGTGATGTGGACTTTGGGCATGTTGCCGGAAGAGGCGCTGGAGGAAGGCTTTGCCGGCCCGGCCCTGGGGCTGGAATGTTCTGGCCGGATCAGCGCGGTTGGCGAAGGGGTGGAGGCATTCGCGGTGGGCGATGGGGTGATCGCCTTTGCCTCGGCCTGTTTTTCCACCCATGTGATCGTCGACGATATCGCGGTGGCGGCCCTGCCGGAGACGATCGATCCCATAGGCGGGGCCACTATTCCGGTGGCGTTCTTCACCGCTTATTACGCCCTTCATCATCTGGGCCGGCTCGGCAATGGCGAATGGCTGCTGATCCATGGCGGCGCCGGCGGGGTGGGCCTTGCGGCCATCCAGATCGCCAAATGGCGCGGCGCCCGCATCATCGCCACGGCGGGCTCGGGCGAAAAACGCGATTTCCTGACCGCGCTCGGGGTCGACCATGTGCTCGATTCGCGCTCGCTCAGTTTTGCCGATCAGGTGATGGAACTGACCGGGGACGGGGTCGATGTGGTACTGAACTCCCTGTCCGGCGAGGCGATGGAGCGCAGTTTCGAACTGGTGCGGCCGTTCGGGCGCTTCCTGGAACTGGGCAAGCGCGACTTCTATGCCAATACCAAGCTGGGGCTGAGGCCGTTCCGGCGCAATGTCTCCTATTTCGGCATCGATGCGGACCAGTTGCTGTCCATGCAGGCGGAGCTGGGCAAGGCGCTGTTCCGGGAGATGGTGCGGCATTTCGGCGATGGCAGCTTCACGCCCCTGCCGCACCGGGTGTTCCGGGCCGAACAGAGCATCGATGCGTTCCGGCTGATGCAGCAGTCGGGCCATGTGGGCAAGATCGTCATCACCCCGCCGGCGCCGGGCGAGATTGCCGCAAAGAAGCGCCGGGACGGCTTTGCGGCGGATGCGGAGGGCGCGCATCTGATCATTGGCGGCCTTGGCGGCTTTGGTTTCGAGACCGCCTGCTGGCTGGCCGAGCGCGGCGCCCGGCATATTGTGCTCACCAGCCGCTCCGGCACGGTCAGCGAGGAAATGCAGGCCCGCATTGCCGGGCTGGAGGCGCAAGGGGTGCGCGTGACGGCGGCGGCATCGGATGTGACCGACGCGGACAGCCTGGCGGCGCTGCTCAGTGATATCCGCGCGGCGCGCCCGCTGAAGGGGGCGGTGCATGCGGCGATGGTGCTCGATGATGCGCTGATCGGCAATCTGACCCCGGAGAAGATCGGCCGGGTGCTGGCGGCGAAGGTTGAAGGCGCGGCCAATCTCGACCGGCTGACCGCCGAAGACGCGCTTGACTATTTCATTCTGTTTTCCTCGGCCACCACCCTCGTGGGCAATCCGGGCCAGGCGCATTATGTCGCCGCCAATGCCTATCTGGAAGGGTTGGCGCGCCAGCGGCGGCTCGCCGGCCGGCCGGGGCTGGCGGTGGGCTGGGGTGCGATTACCGATGCGGGCTATCTGACCCGGAACAAGGAGGTTGGCGAACAGCTCAGCCAGCGCACCGGCTTTGATGAGTTCAGGGCGGCGAGTGCGCTTGGACTGCTGGAACAGGTACTGGAAGGCGAGGGGCGCGAGGTGGTTGGCGCGGCGCTGGCGATCGCCCCCATCGACTGGGGGCAGGCGCGGCGCGACCTGACGCTGCTCGGCAAGCCGCTGTTCCGTCATCTGGCCAGCCAGATCGGCGAGGAGCGCGGCGAGGGCGAGGGGGTGCTTGATCTCGCGGCGCTGGTGGCCGGGCTCGACGCGGCCGGCGCCCGGCAGGCGGTGTCCGGCCTCTTGGCCAAGGAGGTGGGCCGAATTCTGCGCATTCCGGCCGAGGGTATCAATCTGCAGCGGCCGCTGACCGATATCGGCATGGATTCGCTGATGGGGCTGGAACTGCGCGGCGCGGCCCAGGACAAGTTCGGCATCGATATTTCGCTGGTGTCGATGTCGGATGGCACCAGCCTGAACGATATCACCGACAAGATCCTGAAACGGATCGGCGGCGGGGAGACGGAACCAGCGGAGCGGATCGGCGAGGATCTGATAGCGCAGCATCTCTCCTCCGGTGACGGGGAGGGCGGCGCAGGGCCGGGCGGAACGCTCATAACCCGCTCCGGCGAGGCCGGGGACGGCGCCTCATGAGCGGGCGCACCGGCAAGCCGGGCATGAGCCCGGAGGAAAAAAGCGCGCTGCTTGCGTCACTGCGCGGCAGCGCCGCGCCGCCGCGGCGCAAATCCGCCGCCCCGGCCAGACCAGGGGGCGAATATGCGCACCTCACCGATTTTACCAGTCTGCCCAATTACCAGCGCCTGCAGATGCAGCACGGCGTCAGCGAAATGCTGCAGGTGGCCAATCCGTTTTTTCAGGCCCATGACGGCTGCCCCGCCGACACCAGCTCGATGGACGGGGTGGAACTGATTAATTTCGCCTCCTATAATTATCTCGGGCTGAACGGGCATCCTGAGGTGGTGGAGGCCGCCGCCAAGGCGATGGCGCTTTATGGCACCTCGGCCTCGGCCAGCCGGGTGGTGGGCGGTGATCGTCCGATCCACCATGAGCTTGAAGCCGAACTGGCCGATTTCTATGGCGCCGAGGATGCGCTGGTGTTTGTCAGCGGCTATTCGACCAATGTGGCGACCATCTGCGAGCTGATGGGGCCGAAGGATCTGATCCTGCACGATGCGCTGATGCATAACAGCGCCATCATGGGGGCCGAATATTCCGGCGCGGCGCGGCGGGCTTTTGCCCATAATGACCCGGATGCGCTGGAGGATATCCTGCTGCAGTGCCGGGGCGATTATCAAAGGGTCTTGATCCTGATCGAGGGGCTCTATTCGATGGACGGGGACATCCCCGATCTTGCTCGCTTCACCCAGATCAAGCAGCGCCATGATGCCTGGCTGATGGTGGATGAGGCGCATGGGCTGGGGGTGCTGGGCCGGACCGGCCGTGGGCTGGCTGAACATTGCGGGCTGGACCCCACTCTGGTGGATATCTGGATGGGCACCATGAGCAAGACCCTGGCCGGCTGCGGCGGTTTCATCGCCGGGCAGGGGGCGCTGATCGATCTGCTGAAATATAATGCTTCCGGCTTTGTCTACAGCGTCGGTCTGGCGCCGCCCCTGGCGGCGGCCTCGCTGGCGGCCCTGCGGATTTTACTGCGCGAGCCGGAGCGGGTGGCCCGCCTGCAGGAAAATGGCGCCCTGTTCCTGAAACTGGCTAATGAGGCCGGGCTCGATACCGGCTCCAGCGCCGGGATGGCGGTGGTGCCGGTGATCGTCGGGGATTCGATGCGGGCGGTAAAGCTGGTTGAGCGCCTGCGGATGCGCGGTTTCTGCGCCCTGCCGATCCTCTATCCGGCAGTGCCGGAGAAGACGGCGCGGCTTAGATTTTTCATCAGCAGCACCCATTCGCCGGAGCAGCTCGCGGCGGCGGTGGCGGCGACCGCCGAGGAGCTGAAAGCGCTGGAAGAGGCGGGCTTCGGGGTCAGTTCGGCCCTGTCGGCGATGAGCTAGGCTACTGAGATGATCGAACAGGATGTGGTGCTCAGCGACTATGCCATCGCTACCTTGGCGCTGGTGCTGACGGTGCTGGTGCTGCGCGCGCCGGCCGGCAACCGGGCGGCGCGGGGCTGGCTGACGGCGGTGTTTGCCGGGGCGGCGGCGGCGGCCCTGCTGGGCGGCACCGTGCATGGCTTTCTCAATCTCGACCGCACATCCTTATTCCATTTCATCGCCTGGCGGGCGACGCTGATCTCTGTTGGAGTGACGGCGCTGGGCGGCTGGGGCTTCGGCGCGGCGCTGGTGCTCGCGCCGCCAAATGCGCGCCGGCTCACCTGGCTGGCCGGGCTGGCCTTCGTCATCTATTGCGGCATCGTCCTGTTCGTCTCGCAGCAATATCGCATTGCCATTCTGCACTATCTGCCATCGGCGCTGTTCGTGCTGTTCAGCTTCGGCTGGCTGGCGCTGAAACGGCGAAGCTGGCCGATTTTCGCCGGGTTTTCAGGGGTGTTGCTGAGCTTTGCCGCCGCCGCCGTGCAGCAGCTGCAGATCTCGCTGCATCCGGTCTATCTCAGTCATAACACCCTCTATCATCTGGTCCAGATCCTGGGCCTGGTGCTGATTTTCTACGGCGGGCGCCGGGCTCTTGGGCCCACGCGCCCGGAGGCGCCTCCAGGGGGCGGCAAATCATTATAATTGCATCCCGTCCCGCAACCATTTGGTAAGCCTAGGTGGAGATTTTCGCCGATTTGGTAGACTTGGATCAGCGCGGCTTGGATAAACTTAACCATCATGGCCTAGATTTTCCTTTCCTATGAAGATGTTATTGGGGTCGGAATGTTTGGCAACAGAACAGATATGGCGGCGCGGGCGGCCGGGGTGATGCACACGGACCCGCGCGCGCGCCCGGTCAACCAGGCCGCCGATGCGCGCCTTGCGGAGATCGCCGCCCGCCAGCAGGCTGATGCCCTGCGCAGCGAAGCCCCCGATGCGCAGCCGGGCCCGCAACCCGCACCGGCCTTGAGATCCGAGTCCCAGGAGGCGGCCCCGGTGATCAGCCCTGAAGACGACAGGCGCGACCCCGACCAGAACCGCAACCGCGCCATGGGCCATGTGGTCTCGTGCAATGGCTCGCGGGTGGTGATCCAGGCGGTGGCCGATCATGTCACCGAGGATGAAAACACCCAATGGGCGATCGGGCGGCTGATATCGATCAATCTGGGGAAAAGCCGCATTGTCGGCCTGATTTATCAGCTGGATACGGCGAATGAAAGCTGGAGCGACGATGGTGAAAACAGCATTGTAGTGCGCGCCGAGCTGCAGGGCGAGGTGGTGGACGGGGACGATCCGGAAAATCCGATCTTCCGGCGCGGCATCGCCAATTACCCCCATGTGGGGGCGATCTCGCACCGCATCCGGGTGAATGATCTGCGCTCCATCTATCAGAGCAAGAACCGCAAGAACGCCATTATCGGCACCCTGTCGCAGGATTCTTCCGTGCTGGCGACCATCTCGGTCCAGGAGTTGATCAGCAAGCATTTCGCGATTCTGGGTTCAACCGGTAGTGGCAAATCCTCGGCGACCTCGCTGGTTTTGCACAAGATCCAGGAGACCATGCCGGAGTTGCGGATTCTGATCCTCGATCCGCATAATGAATATTCGCGCGGTTTTCGCGACAGCGCCGAAACCATCGATATCGATAGCTTCGAGCTGCCGCACTGGCTGTTTCAGCTCGAGGAGTTTTGCGAAGTGCTGTTTCGCGGCGGCCCGGTCCTGGCGGAAGAGCGCGACGCCCTGCGCGATCTCATTCCGGCGGCCAAGGCGCTCTATACCAATAAGAAGGATCATCTCAGCATCCGCAAAAATGTGCATATGTCGAATGTGACGGCGGATTCGCCGGTGCCGTACCGGATTTCCGACCTGCTGGCGGTGATCGACGAACATATCGGCCAGCTTGAGTCCCCGATCAACCGTTCGGTGCTGAAATCGCTGAAAGGGCGGATCGATTCGCTCAGCAACGATCCGCGTTTCCGCTTCATGTTCTCGCAGCTGATGGTGACCGACAATGCGATCGAGATTCTGGGCCGCATCTTCCGCATCCCGTCCGAGGGCCGGCCGGTCAGCGTGCTGCATATGGCCGAGATTCCCTCCGAAGTGGTCAGCTCGCTGGTGTCGGTGCTGTGCCGCCTGGCGTTCGATCTGACCCTGTCGTCGAATGGCGGGCTGAAGGTGCTGGTGGTGTGCGAGGAAGCGCATCGCTATATCCCCGAGGACAAGTCGCTGGGCTTTGCCCCGACCCGGCAGTCGATCGCCCGCATCGCCAAGGAAGGGCGCAAATACGGCATTTATCTGTGCATCATCTCGCAGCGCCCCGGCGAGCTCGACCCGACCATCCTGTCGCAATGCAGCACGGTGTTCGCGCTCAGGCTGTCCAACGAGGCCGACCAGGACATCATCCGCGGGGCGATCTCCTCATCCTCGGCGAGCACGGTGTCGTTCCTGTCCTCGATCGGCAATCGCGAGGCGATCGCCTTTGGTGAGGGCATCTCAACGCCGATGCGGCTGCGCTTCTCGGAACTGCCGCAGGAATGGGTGCTGGGGCATATCGACGAGCCCGATGAGGCCGGGTCGCATGAAAACCATGATCTGGAAATGATCGCGGTTCTGCACAAGTGGCGCAGCGGCTAAGTTCCTGAAACTCAACTGCCTTATTGCTTTTCACCGCCCGATGCGGGTGGAAGGGCTGCGGTATGCCGAAATCCGCGGCGGCGTCATGCGCGCCTGAAATTCGGCGATGTGGGACAATCGGCTCCATCTTCAATCCGCTACGACTATGGTATAATGCGGAAGCTGACAGGTTCATGTCTGAACCCAATGGCGGCTGAAGGAGGGCATCATGAAAACTCGGATTTTCCTCACCATTACCACGACGCTGTTAGCCTTCTGTTTCGTGATGGTTTCACCCATCACTTTCCATCCTTTGGGCCTGTCCGGCCCAGCGGCCCTCGCCAGTGACAGGGGGGGTGGCAATGATGATCTTTTGCTGAAATATCACGCCGGCCCGTCGCGGCAGAATTGGGGCGCCAATCCCTATTACCGGCAAAGGGCCACCCCTCCGGCAACAAGAACCCGGCCGGCGCGGAAGGCTCGAAAGGCCAAGGCCAGGAAGAAACCGGTCGATCCCACATTCATGTCTTTTGCCAAACTGGAAAAGATCTATGACTGGACCGTCTGGAGACGCTGGTTCCGCAGCCAGGCGCGCAGGGATGAGGCCCGGCGCTTCAACATTCCCGGCTGGATGCACCGCCTGGTAATCGGCATGGCGGGGCATGTGCAGTTCGAGGACTATATCAAGTCTCTGCCTAGCAATAAGAAGGTGCCGAAAGCGGTGAAGGAGGTGGCGCTGCGGGCGCTGAAATATCTGCGTCTCGAGCTGATGAAAAAGGAGATGATGGATGCAGCGGCGGATGTCAAACTGATTGACGGCGCCAAATATCCGGCAATGAAGAAATTCGCGGTGACGAAAGCGATCAAGACCGCCGAAGCGTTCACCAAAGAGGCCGCTAAACTGACGAAAGAAGAACGCACGCTGCTCGGCAATGCGGATTTCCAGAGGGCCATGAACAGGGCCATGCGGATCCGCTGAACGGGCTTCGGCTTTGCTCAGGGCTGTTGGGTGCCCCACGCCTGTGGGACCGGGGCGAGAGCGCGGCGATGATTAACTGCTGTTCGATGCGGGCGCGATATCGGGGGGATTGATCTCGGCTTTCGCCAGACGGTTCCGTTCGGGCCGCGCAAATAAAAAACCCCCTGATTTCTCAAGGGGTTTTCTGGTGAGCCCAGAAGGATTCGAACCTTCGACCTACTGATTAAAAGTCAGTTGCTCTACCAACTGAGCTATGGGCCCTTACCGGAATGCGGCGGAAACTAAGCGGGCGCGGGCGCGGGGTCAAGTGGGCAAATGCTTTTTCGCGCCTCATTTGTCGAGATATTCGCCGCAGGAGGGGGCCGGCTCTGCCCCCCAGGGCATGATCGGCACGGTCGAGGTCGAGTTCTTGGGGCTGCCCTCGATCAGCTTGTCGGAATAAACCAGATAAACCAGCACATTGCGCTTGGTGTCGCAGCCGCGCACGATCTGCATTTTCTTGAAGATCAGCGAGCGGCGCTGGCGGAACACCTGGTCGCCCTGCTCGAAACGGCCCTTGAACTTGACCGGCCCGACCTGGCGGCAGGCCAGCGAGATGTCCGACAGCTCCTCGGCGAGGCCGGCCCAACCGGCCCAGCCGCCCTTTTCCGGCACGGTGAAATGGCAGGCGACGCCATCGATCAGCGGATCGTCGATGGCATAGGTGGCGAGCTTGTGATCGGGCGAGAGTAGCTTGAAGACGGTGCTCTTCTTGAAGATCAGTTCCGGATCATCATTGGCGGCAGCCGGCGATGAGGCGAGGGGGGCGAGGAACATCAGGCCGAGCAAGAGCGGCAGGAGACGGACGCTAAGACGGGGGAGCGGCATGGCAAAACCTGTTGGAGACGAAAAACCCTTGGCTATGGGCCGGGGCCGGGGGCGCCGGCTCTCACTGCCATATCGGGTCAGAACCCCCTGGCTTCAAGAGGCGGCCTGCATGGCCCCGAAGGCTTTTTCCAGATCCTTGATCAGGTCGCCCGGGTCCTCAAGGCCAATGTGAAAGCGCAGGGCCGGCCCCTCACTGCGCCAGCTTGTGGCGGTGCGATAGGGCGCGGCGTCAAACGGAATCACCAGGCTTTCATAGCCGCCCCAGGAATAGCCCATGCCGAAAAGCGCAAG
>PKTQ01000017.1 GCA_002869085.1 Hyphomicrobiales bacterium
CTCAAAGGCCAGCACCTTCACATGGATATGCGGGGTGCGGCCCGGATAAGGCACCGGCATGATGGTGCGGAAGCGATAGCTGCCATCAGCGCCGGTGATGTCGTGGCCAAAGCCCTGAAACCCGCCATCGCGGGCAGCGCCGTGATCGCCCCGGTGCAGATAGCGCCGGTTGACATCGCATTGCCAGATCTCGACCCTGGCCCCTTCGAGCGGCTGGCCGCTGCGGCTCAGCACCCGGCCGGTCAGGAAAATCACCTCGCCGCCGGCCTCGCGCACCGCTCCTTCGATCTTCACCAGATCATTGTCCGTGTCCTTCAGGCGCATATCTGGCGAGGGATAGAACGGCCCCTCGGTGGCCGCGGGGGTCGGGGCACCAAAAGCCCGGCCCGGCGCCAGCAGCGCCAGCGGCAGCCCGGCCATCATGCCGAGCAGGCGCCGGCGCGGCGGCGCTGTTGTTTCGGGCGCGGACGGGGTCGGGGTGAGGGCGGGGGGCGTGGTCATGGCGAAGTCTCCGGCAGGTCTGGGGGCGCATAAGATTAGCACTATTGCCGGGCGAGCGAATTCACAACACCGCGAGCCGTGCGCCGGTAAGGCAGGCACGCCCCGAAGGCGGGCTCAGGCGATATTGCGTCAAAAGTGACCCATGCGCGTCCCGTCCATGGGTCAATTCCCACTCAAACCAGCTGCTGTTGCCGGCCGCCGCCTGGTCTAGAGGCTTCAAAAAAGGGCGGAAATTTGCGCGGGTGCAATTGGCGTAAAGATTGCAACCCTTTAAGGTGGGATAATGCCGCCTGCTCGCGGGCGGTTTTCAACATGCAAGGGAGGATTGCAGATGACGATCTCGATATCCGGCTTCATCAAGACGGGGGCGCTGGCCGCTGCCCTGACCATCACCGCCGCGGCCCTGCCGGCCCAGGCCAAGGGACGGCTGGTGATTTATTGCAGTGCCCAGGGCGACTGGTGCCAGCTTGCGGCGGAGACCTTCGGCAAGAAATACGACGTCAAGGTGTCCATGACCCGTAACGGGTCGGGAAGCACCTATGCCAAGATCCTGGCCGAGAAGGCCAATCCGCAGGGCGATGTCTGGTATGGCGGCACCCTCGACCCGCACAGCCAGGCCGGGGTCAACGGCCTGCTCGAAGCCTATAAATCTCCGATGCTGAAGGAGCTCGGCGAGCCCTATCGCAATCCGGCCAGCAGCAAGGGCAATCATTCCACCGGCATCTATGTCGGCATCCTCGGTTTCAGCGTCAATACCGATCTGCTCAAGAAGGCCGGGCTTGAAATGCCCAAATGCTGGGCCGATCTGGTGAAGCCGGAATTCAAGGGCCAGATTCAGGTCGCCAGCCCGCAAAGCTCCGGCACCGCCTATACCGCCACCGCCACTTTCGTCCAGCTCTGGGGCGAGGAAAAGGCTTTTGAATATTTCAAGAAGCTGCACAAGAATGTGGCCCAATACACCAAATCGGGCTCGGCGCCTGGCAAGAATGCCGCCAGAGGCGAGGCGATGATCGGCATCGGTTTTCTGCATGATCATGCCAAGGAAAAATCGAAAGGTTTCCCGCTGCAACTGGTCGGCCCCTGCGAAGGCACCGGTTATGAAATCGGCGGCCTCAGCATCATCAAGAATGCCCGCAATCTGGAAAACGCCAAGAAATTCGTCGATTGGGCTCTGACCGCCGAAGGTCAGGAAGTGGCGGCGAAGGTCTCGTCTTTCCAGGTTCCGACTAATATGAACGCGGCAGTGCCGAAAGAAGCCATCAAGCTGGATAGCGTCAAGCTGATCAATTATGATTTCGTCAAATACGGCTCCGAGAAGATGCGCAAGCATCTGATCGATCGCTGGATCAGGGAAGTCAAACCGCTTGCCCGCTAACCGGGCCTCGGACGGCGGGGCAGGGGAGCCTGCCCCGCCGATCATGGGCCTTTGAAAGCCGGAGACATCATGGCAAGCATTGCCGCGCGCCCATCCTTTTTGCGTGACCCCATTCTGCGCTGGTGCGTTGCCGGGTTGCTGGCTCTGGTTCTGCTGCCCTGGAAGGCTCTGGAATATGGCGTTTTCGACGCCACCGCCGATGAGTTTCTCGATGCTTATGGCTGGTCGCATCTGAACTCGTCCCTGTTTGCGGCCCTGTGCCTGCTGCTGTTTGTGCTCCGCCCATGGCGGGGCTCGCCGCTCCGCCACAAGATCGATGCCGGACTGTCGGTTTTCGCCTTTGCCGGCATACTGGCCCTCGCGAGCTGGCAGAATGAGGCGCTTGGCTGGGGCGCGGCGGTGCAGTTTTTCGTCTTTGGCGGCATTCTCGCGCTGGCGCTGGCCCGCATGGGGCTGGTACAGGGCGATCCGTTCATGACCGGGGCCATATTGCTGGTCTCCGGCCTGGTGCTCTTTTTCATTTTCTGGCCGGTCTCGACCATCTTCTCCAAGGTCATAGTCAATGATCAGGGGGCGTACACGCCCTTGATGTTCTTCAAGATGATCACCGGGTTCGGCATTGGCCGTATCATGTGGAACTCGCTCAGCCTGGCGATTGTGGTCGGCGCCGCCACCACATTTCTCGGCCTGGTATTCGCCCTGTTCGCGGCGCGCATATCGCAAAAATTCCAGGGGCTTATAAGGATTTTTTCAATCCTTCCGGTTATTACCCCGCCTTTCGTGATCGGCCTGTCGCTGATCCTGATTTTCGGCCGCAACGGCTCGATCAACGACATTCTGCTGGCCCTGTTCGGCGATGGCGGGCTGTTTGTCGGCGCCGGGCAGGAGGGCTGGTTCGAACGCTCGCCCTATATTTACGGCTTCTGGGGCATTTTCCTGGCCCAGACCCTGTCCTTCACCCCGATCAGCTTCATGCTGCTGATGGGCATGGTCTCCACCATCAACCCGGCCATGGAAGAGGCCTCGCTCACTATGCGCGCCTCCGACTGGCAGACCTTCCGCTATGTCACCTTTCCGCTGCTGCGCCCCGGCATCGCCAATTCCTATCTGCTCGGGGTGATCTCCTCGCTGGCCGATTTCGGCAATCCGCTGGTGCTGGGCGGCGATTATGACGTGATGGCCACCGAGATCTATTTTTCCATTGTCGGCGCCCAGCTCGACTATGCCCGCGCCGCCACCTTGGGCATCGCGCTGCTGATGTTCTCGCTCACCGGCTTCATGCTGCAGCGTTACTGGATCGGCAAGAAATCCTATGTCACCGTGACCGGCAAGGGCAGCGGTGGCAGCTTCCAGCGCCTGCCGCGCTGGGTCGAGCGCGGCTGCGCCGTCATCGCCATCATCTGGATCATCTTCACCGCCGTGCTGTATGGCAGCATTCTGCTCGGCGGTTTCGTGGTCAATTGGGGCGCCGACTACACGCCGACCCTGGCCCATTACGAGGAATTATGGGCCCGGGGCTTCGGCTATGGCGCCTGGCCGTCCTATTTCACCACACTTGGGTTTTCCGCCGTCGGCGCGCCGCTGACCGCCATGGTCGGGCTGCTGATCGCCTATGTCACCACCAGGCGCCGTTTCGCCGGGCGCAATATCGTCGATTTCGGCGCCATGATCTGTTTCGCCATTCCCGGCACGGTGATCGGCATCAGCTATATCCTGGCCTTCAACACCGCACCGGTGCTGCTCACCGGCTCGGCCGCCATTGTGGTGATCTCGTTCATCGTGCGCAACATGCCGGTCGGCATCCGCTCCGGGGTTTCGGGCCTGGCCCAGATCGACAAATCGCTGGAGGAAGCCTCGCTCACCCAGCGCGCCAGCTCGCTGCGCACCATCTTCACCGTGGTGCTGCCGCTGCTGCGCCCGGCGCTGATCTCGGCGGTGGTGTTCAGCTTCGTCAAGTCGATGACCACGGTGAGCGCCATCATCTTCCTGGTTACCGCCGACACCCAGGTCGCCACCACCTATATTCTCGGCCGGGTCGAGGACGGCGATTACGGCCAGGCGATCTGTTATGGCTCGGTGCTGATCGTCACCATGCTGGCGGTGGTGCTGCTGGTGGACCGGCTGATCGGCAAGGCGCGCACCGAGCGCAAGATCGGAGCGCATGCGTGATGGCCGGTGGGAATGCACAGGCGAGACAACAAGCGGAATTGTGAAGGAAGCCATGATGGAACGTAAAAAATCGATCGGCGTCAGCCTGCGCAATGTCGTGAAGATGTTCGGAAACAATACGGTGCTGAACGGCATCGATCTGGAAATCGCCCCGGGTAGCCTGACCACTTTGCTGGGGCCGTCCGGCTGCGGCAAGACCACCATTCTGCGCCTGATCGCCGGGCTGGAACTGCCCACATCGGGCCAGGTGTTTATCGGTGACGAGGATGTCTCCACCCATTCCGCCAGCCAGCGCGACGTGGCCATGGTGTTTCAGTCCTATGCTCTGTTTCCGCATATGACCGTCGGCGAGAATGTGGGCTATGGCCTCAAAGTCCAGAAGGTGCCGCCAACCGAGCGCGCCGCCCGGGTGGCCGATGCCCTGGGTTCGGTCGGCCTGTCGGGGTTCGAAAGCCGCTTCATCGATCAGCTCTCCGGCGGCCAGCAACAGCGTGTGGCGGTGGCGCGGGCGCTCATTCTCGAGCCTCATGTGATGCTGTTCGACGAGCCCTTGAGCAATCTCGACACCAAATTGCGCCGCCAGATGCGCGACGATATCCGCCGCCTGCAGCAGGAGACCGGCATCACTTCGGTCTATGTCACCCATGACCAGAACGAGGCGCTGGCGGTGTCCGATCAGGTCGTGGTGATGAAGGAAGGGGGCATTGCCCAGATCGGCCCGCCCGAGAGCCTCTATCACCGGCCCAATTCGGCCTTTGTCGCCACCTTCATGGGCGATGCCAATATTCTGGATGCCGAACTGCTTCGCGAGGATAATGAAGCCTTTGTGCGCATCCGGCAAAGCCGGGTTCCGCTTGGGGACAAGGCGGCCGAAATGCCAGCCGGTCCGGTGCGGGTCGCCATCCGTCCCGAGGCCCTGTCGCTGTCCGCTCCCGGCAGCGGTGAGGGCGGTTTCACCGGCCATGTCACCAGCCGCGCCTATATCGGCTCGGCCACCGAATATCTGCTGGATTCAGACGGCGAGGAGCTGTTCGCGGTGATTCCGGCCGGCGCGCCGGTCTACGCGCCCGGCGCCGATGTGCGCATCACCATCGATCCCGTGGGCGTCGCGGTGATCGGCTCGTAAAGGCCCGTGCCTGCCGGCAGCGGTGGACCCGGCGGCGCTCCCGGCCTATAGTGTGCTTTAGACAAATTCCAAAAATATAGAGGAGGTCAGGCTGGCATGTGTGGTCGCTGGAACGCCCTTCGGGCGCTTTTTTTTGTAATTTTCTGTAGTTTTTCTCCTGCGGCCATGGCGGCCGGTCAGTCCTTGGTAATGGCCGATTTCGTGGTGATGAGCGAGGGCAATGGCCTGACCGAGCGCGACAATTACGATGCCCGCGCCACCCCGATCGCCGCCCGATATGGCATCAAGCGCCTGGCCTCGCTGGATGTGCTGCACAATTTCACCATGAAGGGCTTCAAGGTCAAACGGCTCGATTTGTGGCTGCTGCCATCGGTCAAGGCCTTGCAGGCCTGGGGCGACGACCCGGAATACAAGGCGCTGTTGCCTTATCGCGACCGGGTGCATGATATGAAGGTGACGAGCCTTTATTTCGCACATCCGGCCATGCCGTTGCGCAAGCTGGGCGAGGGGCATTACTTCATCGAAATGTTCCGGGCCGGCGCCGGCTTCGACCGCGGTCTGTTCGCCCGTTTCAAACAGCAATCCGTCGCCCTTGGCGCCAAATATGGCGCAGCCCCGGTGGCGGCCCTGAACATCACCAAGAAAATCCTCGGCAAGGGCCCAATGGGCCAAAGGCTCAATGTCTGGAAACTGACCAGCGAGCAACAGTTTCTGGCCTGGGTCCGCAGCGCCGAGTACAAGGCGCTCGAACCGATGCGCCAGCGTCTGTTCGATGGCCGCAGCCATCTGATGCTGGTGGGCAAGAGCCGCTGATTTATCAGAGCGTGATGCTGCCGGCTATCTCTTGCGCCGCTCCGCCACTTTCAACTGGCGGTCATGGCCATAAATGTCGGGGCGGAACTGCACCGCGCCGCCCGGCTGTGCCCAGGCGGTGAAATAGCCGAAATAAACCGGCACCGGGGCCGCAAGCTTCACATTATCGGACCTGCCCGTCCGCAATGTGGCCCGCACCCGGTCCGCGTTCCAGCCCGGATTGTCCCGCAGCAGCCAGTTGGTCAGCTTGAACACATCCTTCACCCGCACGCAGCCCGAGCTGAACGCCCGCGTGCGGCGGTCAAGCAGGCTTTGCGCCGGGGTGTCATGCATATAGATCGCATGCCGGTTCGGCATGTTGAGCCGCACCATGCCGAGCGCATTGTTCGGGCCTGGCCCCTGTTTGAATTTCAGATTTGACGCCGCGCGGGTGTTCCAATTGATGCTGGCCGGGTTGAGCTTTGGCCCGTCCCAACTGCGCATCACCTGCAGCTTCATGTGATCGAGCGCGTTCTGGCCCCGGCGCAGGCGCGGCAGCAGATCTTTCTCCACGATGCTCTGCGGTACATGCCAGGAGGGGTAGAAATTGACCTCGGTGATCTCGGCCCGGATGATATTGGTCTGGCGCGAGGGGCGGCCCACAACCACATTATGCCGGGCCCGTACCCGGCCGCGCTCGACCACCTCGGCCCGGTAATCGGGAATATTGACCATCACGAACCGGCCCGGCAGGCGCGCGGCGAGTTTGCCGCGCAGCCGCGCAATATTCTTTTCCAGCGTGGCCAGTCTCTCGGCCGCGCTCACATTCAGCGCCCTGAGGGTCGCGGCCCCGGCGGTGCCGTCCGCCGCCAACCCGTGCCGGGCCTGAAACCGCAGCAGCGCCTGACGGGTGCGCTGATCGAACACCGTGGTGATCGAGGCGGGGCGCGGATAGTCCCCGGTCTTGATCAACCGGTATTTCAGCAGCACCACCCGGTTGCCGGCATCGCCCATTCTCAGGCCCTTGCCGGGCGGAATCCGCCGCCAGCCGCCGGAACGCACGATCAAACGGTAGCGCGCGGCCGCCCGCATGGTGGCCTCCAGGCTGGCCCGGCTGAATAGCGGCGTAGGCACCCGGTCATAGCCGGGCGGATAGCTGACATTCACGGTCCGGTTTGCGCCGGCAACTCGTGCCCTGGGGGTTGTGGCCGGGGCGGGGCGCCGGCTCTGCGGCAGCCGCGCCGCCTGGGCGCGGCGCGGGTTTTGGGGGGCATAGACAGGGCCGTCATACGGGTTGGCACTGCGGATCTGGTAAGGCCTTACATATCCTGTCCGCGCCCGCTGCGTGTGTGTGGCTTCACGGCGCGGCGCCGCATAACGGGTTACCGGCTGGCGCGGCGCGCGCGTGCGATAGGCCGGCTGGCGTGCGGTGCGTGTGCGATAGGCAGGTGGCCGGGTCGTGGCATAGCGGGGCACGCCTGTCTCTTGAGCCGTTTCGGCCTGAACCCGCCCCCTGCCATAGGGGTTGGCATAACGGCCCGGAATTGGAGCGGAATAGGTGCGGGTTCTTAAGTTATAGCTGCGCCGTGGCACCAGGTGCTGGCTCGCCCTGCGCTGAGGCGTTACCGCCCGCCTTTGGTTCACGGCCCGGCGGCGAATGGCCCGGTTTCGGGCTTCCACCTGGCGGCTGAAGGCCGGATCGTGCCAGACCGCCCGGTCCGGCAGGGCGCGCTGTGCAAGGGCATGTGATCCGCCGGCGGCAATGGCGCCGATGAATAGCGAAAGGGCAAGAAAACTACGAACTGGCATGAAAAACCCGGTCTCTGGTGGAGCCTACCCTCCCAGAATACCCGAACACTTTAATATTTTACCTACCAGTTCTGTAGCGGCGCATAACAATTGCGTGACGGGCAATCTCCGCCGCGCGGCTCTGCATGGATGTCAGCTGCGTGCCGTAAGGCCTTGCGAGGACTGGGGGCGTGCCGGTTTGGCATTGTCGCCGGGCAATCGCCTCCAGTCCGGTCCGGGCCAGCCGGCCGGCGTCATTTGCCTTCGCACCTTGTTCTCAGGTCATGCGAGGAGGTTTCTGAGAACTCCCTGAGCCGGTCCAGATCGTCGATGGCTACCACCATGTTCTGGACATTGACGCCGATGGCGCGCAGTTCGGCAAAGGCCCGCGACAGGCTTTCGCGCGAGGCGCCGAGCCGTGCCGCCAGCAGGGTTTTTTCATAGGGCAGGCGCACTTTCACCGCTCCGCTGCCCTCGGGGTCCAGCCCGGCCAGGAAGCTGGCCACCCGTTGTGGCAGATATTGCCATTTCACCAGGGTGATTTCATCGGCCAGGCATTGGGCCTGCGTGTGCACGACCGACAACATAGCCATCGCCAGCTCCGGATGTTCGGCCATGCAGGCCTGCAAATGGGCTTTGCCGATGAAGATCACATTGGCATCCCGGATCACCTCGTAATTTTCATTATAGGAGATATCCCCGACACGGCCGAGATCGGTCAGCACCACATCGCCGTCCTGCATCAGCCTTATGGTGATTTCCTTGCCTTCCGGGAACAGCCGGTAAACCTTGATCAGCCCATTGAGGACGATGGCCAGGCTGCCGGCCCGGTCGCCCTGTAGCGCGATGGACTTGCCTCGCGGCACGACCATCGGCAAGGTGCCGTTCAGGGTCTTTTTGACCAGCGAGCGAGGCAGGCTTTCAAACAGCGGCAGTTGCGAGATAAGCTCCAGCAATTCATTGGTCATGACGACCTCACCGGCGATAGCGGCACCAGGGCGCCGTGGGTGAAAAGACCCGGCCCTGCTCCGGGCGGAAGCGCACTGATATGCGCTGTGGAATGGCGTTTCATGTTAAGCCCCTGAAAGAAATTTCATCTCTGTGAAGTTCGGCTGAGCGCGGCCTTGGCCATCGGCCCGACAAAGGGTCGGC
>PKTQ01000029.1 GCA_002869085.1 Hyphomicrobiales bacterium
AAACCCCTGACATGATCGAATCGCTGGTTCCTGTACAGACCAGCTTGCTGGAAAAAGCCTATCATCGGCTGAAGCCGGGCGGTGAGCTGGTTTATTGCGTCTGTTCTTTGCAGCCCGAGGAAGGCGCTGAGCGCATCGCCGCATTCCTTCAAGACCATGCCGATATGGCGCGCAAGCCCATCGATTGCGCCCCACTCGGCCTGCCGCCCGAAGCGCTGACCCGAAACGGCGATCTGCAATTACGGCCCGACATGTTTGCCGAGCAGGGCGGCATCGACGGGTTTTTTATTTCGGTTATGAATCGTCAGGTTTAAAAGCTGGGACGGCTTACTGGTCGCGGCCGCCAAAGCCGATCGACATCTTGCCCTGGCGGGCGCGTTCCGGCGCCGCCACAACCAGCACCCAATAATTGCTCAGCACCGAATCCGGGTTGTGGCTGACCGCCATGCCGAAATCCACCGCCCGCCGCAATTGCAGGTTTTTGCGATGCGGCGGCGATTTGTGCCAGGCCTTGATAACCTCCGCAATCGACATGCGGCCCGCCGACACATTTTCCCCCACCGAGGACCAGCGATAGCCCGCCGCGCGCACCCGCTGCGCCGGATTGCTGCCATTGCGGCCGGTGTGCGAAACCCGGCTATATCTGGACAGCTCGGCGGCATGGGCCGCGGCGGCCTTTTGCAGCAACGGATTGAACTTGAGCGGCTCCAGCCCATAACGGCGGCGATAATCGTTCAGCGCTCTCTGGGCCTCGCCCAGATCCAATCTGGCCGGGGGATCATTGCGTTTGCCCGCCGCCTTGCGAGTGGAGGCGGTCTGTTCGACGAAATCGGCGCCCTGATGGGAGCCCAAAGTCCGGCTATTGCAGCCCGAGAGTATCAGACCGGCGCCGAGCAGGCAGAAGAGAACAATTTTCATCACATGGATCCGGGATTGGTCGAACGCGCTGCGGCCTAGCATATAAATGCTTACGCCCGGCAATCAACCCTTTCGGGTCGATTGCCGGGCGCAGAATTGTGGGCTCGCCAGCAGGTGGTTTAGCGCACGTAAACCGGGGTGCCGACATTGACCTTCTTATACAGGTCCTTCACGTCGTTATTGTGCATGCGGATGCAGCCGCTCGACACCGCATGGCCGATCGATGCGTGATTATTGGTGCCGTGGATGCGGTAAATCGAGCTGCCGAGATAAAGCGCCCGTGCACCGAGCGGGTTTTTCGGGCCGCCCTTCATGAAACGGGGCAGATTCGGCTGGCGCTTCAGCATCGAGGCCGGCGGTGTCCAGCTCGGCCATTCCTTCTTCATCGACACCCGGTGGTAACCGGCCCAGGTATAGCCGGGACGCCCCACCCCGATGCCATAGGACAGCGCCTTGTTGTTCGGCAGGGTATAATAGAGACGCCGGGCCTTGGTATCGATGATGATGGTGCCGGGCCGCTTGCCGGTCTTATTGGCCACCAGCTTCTTGTCGGATGTGCGCACCCAGCGTGAAAACAGCTGGCCGCCGCGATAATAGCCGACCCGGGTCTGGTTCTTGCGTTCAGCCTGATAGGCAGCGCTGTTCACATGCCAGCGGGCAAAGTTTTTCTTGGCATCAGCCGGTTGCGGCAGTGATAGGCTTCCTGCCAGCAATAGACCGCCAGCCAGCAAAATCTGAAACGTTTTCACTTTATCCTCCTGAGAATTCGATTGTCATCAACCTGGCTATTCCGGAACCGTATCCGCTTGATCTCGCACCTTTAATTCCGGAGCCTGTTGCGTTTCATGTATCAAGAACAAAAAAATCTTGCAAATGTCAACTTCCTATTCGTTCAAATTTTAATGAACATAAGATATGTGGTAAAAGGATCACAGGTAATACGAAGCGGTTCACTGCATGAAATGAAATATTAACCTAATAATAAATGTTCTATATCTATAGCTGTGTGATTACTAGGTTTAAATAAACCTCCATTAACCATCAATAACTAATTGATTACCATAAATATGCCTCACCCCTTGATTCCGTCTATTCCAGAATCTCTTAGCGAATATTTAGGATAAGTCTCTTATTATCCCATCAAAGCAGGTGGAAGCCGACCATACATATATGGGGGCGAATCAGGGACGGGCGAAAAACGCCTCAATAAAACATGGATTTTGCAACAATCATCGGCATCGTGGTGGGAACGATCGTTGTGGCCGGCGCCATCTTCATGGGCGGCGACTTCATGACCTTTGTGAATTTGCCTTCTGTCTTGATCGTGGTCGGCGGCGCATTGGCGGCCACCGTGCTGCGTTTTCCCTTATCCGGAATCATGACCGCGCTGGTGATGGGCTCCAAAGTTGCCTTCACCCAAAAGAAAACCACCCCGCTGGGCATGATCGACGAAATCACCAATCTGTCGAGCATCATCCGCAAAAGCGGCCCGCTCGGTCTGGAGAATGTGGAAGTCCAGGACGATTTCCTGGCCAAGGGCGTGCAATATATCGCCGACGGCTATGAGGAGAGCTTCATCATCGAATCCCTGGAGCGCGAAAGGGATCTGACCCTGGAGCGTCTGGATGAGGGCAAGAGCATCTTCAAGGCGATGGGTGATTCGGCGCCGGCCTTCGGCATGATCGGTACCCTGGTCGGTCTGGTGCAGATGCTCAGCACCATGGACGATCCCTCGACCATCGGCCCGTCCATGGCTGTTGCTCTGCTGACCACCCTTTATGGCGCCATCATCGCCAATATGATCTGCCTGCCCATCGCCGACAAATTGAGCATGAAGGCCAACACGGAAGAGATCAATCTTTCCCTGGCCATCGACGGCATCATGCAGATCCGGCAGAACAAAAGCCCGGACATGATCAAGGAAATGCTGATCGCTTATCTGCCCGAAAAACAGCGGGTCGATCTGGCGGAAGCCGCTTAGAGGAATCCGGCCATGGCAAAGAAGAAAAAAGCGGTTGTGGAAGGGGCACCGGAATGGATCGTCACCTTCGCCGACCTGATGTCCCTCCTGGTCTGCTTCTTCGTGCTGATCATTTCGTTCTCGATTCAAGATAAGCAAAAGCTGCAGATCGTCGCCGGTTCCATGCGCGATGCCTTCGGTATCAAGAACGAAGCCAAGAAGGCCGGCTATATTGAAATGATGGGCGCGCCGGTGCGCGACTTCATCAAGAACGTCGCGGTGATCGAGGAAAAGAACGACACCGATTTTGCCGACAAACGCCATGACAGCCGCAGCAAGCAGGGGCCGGAAGCCAACACCCATGACATCGAGCGCACCGATGTGGAAAAACCGCGCCAATTCGCGCTGGCCGCCCAATCGCTGCGCCAGGCCTGGCAGGAAATGCCGGAGATCACCGATATTTCCGAAAACATCATCGTCAAGGAAACCCCGAAGGGCCTCAATATCCAGCTCGTGGACCAGGACGGCCGCTCGATGTTCGAGCCCGGCACGAAAAAGCCGATGTTCCGTACCATCAGGCTGCTGTCGAAGATTGCCCCGGTGTTGCAGAAGCTCCCCAACCGCATCGAGATCACCGGCCACACCGATGCGGTGCGGGTCTATTCCCGCAATGGTTACTCGCTGTGGGATCTGTCCGCCGACCGGGCCAATGCGGTCAGGAAATTACTCACCGAGCACGGGGTGGCGCGAGACCGCTTCTTCGCCGTCACTGGCAAGGCCGATACCGAACCTCTGTTCCCGAATGATCCGTTCCTGGCCGCCAATCGCCGGGTGACCATTCTGCTCATGAACAAGGCGCCGCCATTCCCGACCGAACATTCCCCGTAAAAGACGCGATCAATACACTTCCGAATCGGGCAGGGTGGTCAAACGGCGGCAGATTTCATCAAGCTGCTCCAGCTTCTTATAGCTGATCTTGACCTCCCCGCCCTTTTTGCCGTGATGACGGATATTCACTTTCAGCCCCAGCGCCCGCGACAGATCCTGTTCAAGCGCCCTTGTATCCGCATCCTGCACAGGCGCGCCGGCTGCCGATGCCTTGGCTTTCTTCGCCGGCACCTTCACCAGCTCTTCCGCCTGGCGCACGCTCAAGCCCCCTTGCACGATGCTAAGCGCCAGATCCTCGGCTTTTTCAGACCCCACCAGAGTGCGGGCATGGCCGGCGGTGAGCAAACCCTCCGTGACATAGGCCTGCACCTTTTGTGGCAGGGTCAGCAGCCGCAGCATATTGGCCAGATGCGAGCGGCTCTTGCCGATTGTCGCCGAAAGCTGCTCCTGGGTGTAATCGAACTCATCCATCAGCCGCTTATAGCCCTCGGCCTCTTCCAGCGGGTTGAGGTCCGCGCGCTGCACATTTTCGATAATCGCGATCTCCAGCGCCTCGCCGTCGCTGACATCTTTTTGCACGATGGGGATATCGTGCAGCCCCGCCAGTTGCGACGCCCGCCAGCGCCGCTCGCCGGCGATAATCTCGAAAGCGTTCTCTTCCCCGCTGATCCGGCGCACCACCACCGGCTGCAGCAGTCCCTTCTCCTTGATCGAATGCGCCAGCTCGGCCAGATCGTCCTGGGAAAACTGCTTGCGCGGATTCAAAGAATTGCTGCGGATGAACTCGATCGGAATGTTGCGCACGCCATGCGCATGGCTTGTCACCTCATCATCGGTAAACTCATCACCCAACAGGGCGGCCAGACCCCGCCCAAGACGATCCTTGCCTTGTTCCTTTGCCATTTGGTCTGCCTTTCTTGAGAGATGTATGGCGTTATTCTGTTCCGGTAGTGAATCGAACAATTTGAATCAAATTGTCAGCATTCTGGCGCAAATCGGAGCCCTACCTGATGTTTTGCTCAGGCGGCACGCAGCCGCTTTTCCCGCTGGATAATTTCCGAGGCCAGACGGATATAAGCCTGACTTCCCGGGCAGGTATGATCATAAAGCAAGGCCGGCTTGCCATAGGAGGGCGCCTCCGAAATGCGGACATTCCGGGGTATGATCGTGTCATACACCTTGTCACCCAGATGCGCCCGCACATCATCGGCCACCTGACCGGACAGATTATTGCGCTTGTCATACATGGTCAGAATAATACCGTGTATGGACAGATCCGGATTCAGGGTATTGCGCACCCGTTCAATGGTCCGGATGAGCTGGCTTAGCCCCTCCAGAGCGAAAAACTCGCATTGCAAAGGCACCAGCACCGAATCCGAAGCCGCCAATGCATTGATGGTCAGCAGGTTCAGCGAAGGCGGGCAATCGATCAGCACATAAGAATAGTTTCGGTTGAGTCCCAATTCTTCCGCTTGCTCGACATGGCGGCCAATCGCATCCTTCAGCCGGAAGGTACGCCGCGACACTTCCGCCAGCTCCACCTCGGCGCCGAGCAGATCCAGGGTCGAGGGCACCACATGCAGGCGCGGGATCGCGGTTTCGACCACCCCGTCATCAATGCTTTTCTCACCGGTCAGGATATCATAGGTGGAAATCTTGCGCTGATTGCGGTTGACGCCGAGGCCGGTGCTGGCATTGCCCTGTGGATCGAGGTCAATAATCAGCACATTTTCATCGATAGCCGCCAGCGCCGTGCCCAGATTGATGGCCGTGGTGGTCTTGCCGACGCCGCCCTTCTGGTTCGCCAGGGCCAATACCCGCGGTTTGTTGCGAGTCGTCTTGCGTTTAGAGAAATTGAACATCTGTTCTATCGCCGCTTTGGATCAAGTTGTCTGAGGATGAGAATTGTGCCGGTAGGATCGGTCCTGCTGGTGCGTTTCTCGACGCTCATATTCCAATATTTAGAGGCATCCGTCAATTCATCATCAACATATTGACCCTTGTGGAAAACGCAAATTCCGCCCTCGGCCAGCAGCGGATAGGCAAGATCAAGCAGTTTATCAAGCGAAGCAAGGGCCCGCGAGGTGATCACATCGGCCTTGATCAAGCGCTCCGCCGCCTGTTCGATGCGCGTATTCAGTACTGTCACACTCAGCCCGCAGCTCCGGGCCGCCTCGCGCAAAAACGCGCATTTCTTGCCATTGCTTTCGATCAGCGTCACATGCAGCTCCGGCCGGGACTTCAGCGCCATGGCCAGCACCAGGCCGGGAAAACCGGCGCCGGAGCCAAGATCAACAAGGCTGTGCATATCTTCAGGCAGATAATCGATGATTTGCAGCGAATCTTCAAAATGCCGGCGGAAAATATCTTCCGTTTCGGTCCGGCTGATCAGATTGATGCGCCGGTTCCATTTCAGCAACAGCGCCTGATAGCGTTTCAGATCCTGCTCTGTTTCACGTGAAACATGGAACGCCGCCACCTGGATACTCCCCCCAATCTGCCCATGATCTCAAGCCGAATGCCGGCTGCGCCGTACATGCCGCAGCAAGGACACCAGTGCCGCCGGGGTGATCCCGTCGATTCGCGATGCCTGTCCGATCGTCGCCGGCCGGATTCGGTTCAGCTTTTCCCGCACTTCCATCGAAAGTCCGGTCATAAGCTGATAATCCATGTCGGGGTCAAGCTCAAGGCTCTCATCCCGCCGAAATGCCTCGATTTCAGCCTTCTGCCGGTCGAGATATCCGGCATATTGCGCATCGATCTCGATCTGAGCATATATTTCATCCCCGAATCGATTGAGATCCGGCCAGATAGCCTTCAACATGTCCATGGATATGTCCGGATAGGACAGCAAATCCCGTGCGCTGCGGCGTTTGCCGTCCTGAGACAACTTCAAACCATGCCGGGCTGCTTCCACCGGGGTCAGCCCGTAATCCTCCAGATCGGCCCGCGCCTGATCCAACTGCCCCATCTTGGTGCGGAAATGCTGTGCCCGTTGCTCAGACACGCATCCAATGTCGATTCCCACCCCTGTCAGCCTCTGATCCGCATTATCCGCCCTGAGGGTGAGCCGGTATTCGGCCCTCGAGGTAAACATGCGGTAAGGCTCAGAGACCCCCCGGGTCACCAGATCGTCAATCATCACCCCGATATAGGCCTCGGACCGGTCGAAAGTCACCGATGGGCGCTCCATAGCCCGGCAGGCGGCATTGAGCCCGGCCAGCAGCCCCTGGGCGCCCGCTTCCTCATAACCGGTGGTGCCATTGATCTGCCCGGCCAGAAACAGACCCTGAAATGCCTTGGTTTCAAGCTCCAGGCTCAGCGACATAGGGTCCACATAATCATATTCAATGGCGTAACCGAACTGTTCGACCTTCACATCTTCGAGCCCGGGGATGGTTTTCAGGAACTTTGCTTGCGCTTCCACCTCCAGCGAGGTGGAGATGCCATTGGGATAAATGGTATCGACACTCAGCCCTTCCGGCTCAAGAAAGATCTGATGGCTCTGTTTATCGGCAAAGCGAACCACCTTATCTTCGATTGAAGGGCAATATCTTGGACCACTGGAACTGACCTGTCCGGTATAGATCGGGGCCGAATCGAAATTATCCCGGATAATGTCATGGGTGGCCTCGCTGGTATGGGTGATATGGCAGCAGATCTGCCGCTGTAGCTGATCCCGTTTCATAAAGGAAAACAGCTCCGGCTCCGCATCTCCCGGCTGCGGACTGCACCGGCTCCAATCAATTGATTTTCCATCGAGTCGCGCCGGAGTGCCGGTTTTCAGCCGCCCGATCGCCATGCCACTCTGATAAAGCTTTTCCGACAGGCGCAGCGAGGGCGCATCGCCCATTCGCCCGGCCGGCCATCTGTTCTTGCCCTGGTGAATCTCCCCATTGAGGAAGGTGCCGGTGGCGATCACCACCGTGGACGTCTCAAGGCGACTGCCATCCGCCAGCACCACTGCCGCCACCACATTTCCGCGAAACTCGATATCGATCACTTCCGCCTCGATCAGAGTGAGATACTCATAGTCCCGCAAGGCCTGCTGCATGAACGCCTTGTAAAGCAGCCGGTCCGCCTGAGCCCTCGGCCCCTGCACCGCCGGTCCCTTGCGCCGGTTCAGCAGCCGAAACTGAATACCTGCATAATCGGCGGCGCGCCCCATCAGCCCATCAAGCGCATCGATCTCGCGCACCAGATGCCCTTTGCCGACCCCACCGATAGCCGGATTGCACGACATCTCACCGATCCCGGACAATCTTTGGGTGATCAGCGCCGTATCGACCCCCATCCTGGCCGCGGCGGCGGCGGCTTCACAGCCGGCATGGCCGCCGCCGATCACCACCACATCGAATTTCGCCTGTCCGTTCATCACTCACCCGAATCTTTCGGAATCGTAATGTTTCACGTGAAACATCACTTTCCGATACAAAACTCACTGAAAACCCGGTCCAGCATATCTTCCACGTCGATCTTGCCGGTGATGGCCCCCACATGAGCGGCAGCCTCCCGGATATCCTCGCCCATCAGATCAACCTCATCCTCACCATGGGCGCCAATGCGCGCCAGGGCGTCAAGGCATTTCTCCAGATGATCCCGATGCCGCAGCCTCAAGATCAAGCCTGACTCCCTCTGGGTGAAACCCTCCTTGACCATCTCGGCTATGGCAGCGATCAGCGCATCCACCCCTTCATCTTTCAACACCGAAATTGCAAACACATTCTCATCATTTCCTTCATGAGGGGCGATATCTATTTTATTCCGCACATGAATCAAATTCTTGCCAACCGGACATAAGCTGCTGATATCTTGTGATGGACACAGATGGTCTCCGACCGCCACGATCAGATCCGCCTTGTCCATGGCCGATTTGCTGCGGGCAATACCGATGGTTTCCACCTTATTGTCGGTAGGGCGAATGCCGGCCGTATCCTGGATAATCACCGGATAGCCGCCCAAATCCATGTGGATTTCGATGATATCCCGCGTGGTGCCGGCCTGTTCGGAGACGATGGCCGCATCCCGCATCGCCAGCCTGTTCAGAAGGCTCGACTTGCCCACATTGACCGCACCGGCCAGAACCACCCTGAATCCATCCCGCAAGGTTTCATG